>JAHLLU010000003.1 GCA_020444005.1 archaeon | reverse complement strand
AAGGCACATCACGGGATGAGGAAATAGAATTAGATTGGAACGAGGGCCTCGATTTCATTACATCTGACCAAATTTTTCAATCTATGAAGCTTCTCAATGATTCCTGCAATGTTTTTAATCAAACAGGGGGGACACACTCGGCTTTAATCCATCACAGTGATTTGGGATATGTTTTTGCTGAGGATGTTGGGCGGTTTAATGCCTTGGATAAGGTTGTTGGACTTGCCTTGAATGATGGGTTTGATCTAGGTGAGTCGATACTTGTGACTAGTGGTAGGCTTAGCGGTGAGATGGTTTTGAAGGCGGCTTTTGCTGGTTTTCCTGTGATGTGCAGTGTCTCGGCGCCTATGTGTAGTGGTGTATGTATTGCTCAGGCTTCTGGTATGACGTTAATTGGGTTTGTCCGTGGGGAACGGTTTAATGTATACTCTGGGTTTAGCCGTATCTCCTCGTAGATTTCTTAACATTGTAATGCTTCTCTAGTGTATGAACCCGGTTTTAGAGAACATCAAGAATAGGCGAAGTGTTAGATCATACAAAGCTGATCCAGTACCACAGGAATTAATTCAACAGGTTATCGAGGCTGGTAACTATGCTCCCACTGGGAATAACCGTCAGGCTTGGCGTTTTGTGGTCGTCACTGATCCCGTAATGCGTGGTAAGCTCTACGAGACTGCTTATGCTAACTGGAAAAAGGTGTTTGATAACATCAAGAAGAACAATCCAGAACACTATGAGTCCGTTAAACACTATGGAGAGATGAAAGACCCAGTATACTATGAGGCTCCCTGTGTAGTATTCGTGATAGGACAAGGGCCAATTGATAGTGCCATGGTTACCGAGAATATGATGCTCGCGGCTACAAGCCTAGGCTTGGGAAGTTGTTATCTCTATTTTGGTGCTCAGGTTCTTGATAACCCTGAGATCGTGGAGGCTTTGGAGCTTGGTGAAGGCGAGAAAATCTATGGCCCCGTTATTCTTGGTTATCCTGATAAGGCTCCTGAGATGCCTGTTAAGAAGCCGCCAGTTGTAAAATGGATTTAATCCATCTTTTCTGGTTTTTTCGCGAGGAATCCGAAGAGTATCCCTAGGAGGGGGAATATCATTGATGCTAGAAGCACCTCTGAGTAACCTCCAAATAGGTCATAGGCATATCCGTAGGGTAGTGGTCCGAGGGCTGAGCCTATTACGCCGGCCATCATGTTAACCCCCCTGATGGTGCTCAGGTGTCTTCTACCAAAGTATTCTGGCCAGACCACACCTCGTACTATGGCTTGCATGCCCATCATTATGCCCATGAATGCACCATAGACAATAACAAGAGTCAATGAATCGGCATAGTATAATGCTGCTACCATGGCCAACAGTAAGGCTTGGTTTATTGACATCAAATATCTTAACGGGTATCTGTCTGCTAGTCCTCCTGCTAAGAGGGCGATTGGTAGGTTTATCACGCTGGTTAATGTGCTGATTAATGCTGCTGTCTCAGGGGATAACCCTGATTGTCCAAGTATGGATATTTGGTGGAAAACGCAGCCTGTGATTATGGCTGATGGTATGACGGTGACATAGTTGACGAGCCAGAAGCTTCTGGTCCGCAAAGCTTCCTGTAACGTCCAAGCTTTCTCCTCAATTATTGTTACTTCTCCTGTTTCTTCGACTGGTACCTCATTATCAGGATAAAGACCCACATCTTCTGGTCTATTTCTGATGAAAAAGTAGAACATGGGTGCTACGACTAGCCAAGCGACTATCATCCATGTTCTCCATCCGTTCTGCCATCCGAATCGTTGTATTAGCCAGATGTTCATGGCTGGGAATGTTGCCATGCTCATGGCTCCGAAGACGCTTACTAGGCTCATGGCTCTGCCTTTGCGTTTGATGAACCATTGGGGTACTAGTGTTCCGCTGATTAATCCCATGCTTCCTTGGCCCATTAATCGTATAAGGAAGAATCCGGCTAGAAGCATCGGCACTGTTCTGACTGTGCTTATGAAAAGTAGTGCTCCGCCGAATCCGATGGCGATGAGTGTCGCTATCTTTCTGTGGCCATACTTGTCTAGAAGCTTTCCAACTACTCCCATTAGCATACCTGCTGCGAAGGTTCCCATGCTGTACATGCTGGAGACTGTTGTTCTGCTCCACCCGAACTCGTTGATGTAGCTGTCAATGTATACGCTGACTGTGTATGTTTGTCCGGGTCCGCTGAAGTAGGCGGCTAGCCCAGCTACGACTACTATTATCCATCCGTAGAAGAATGATGTTTTGATTGGTGTCTTCTCGCCCACAGTAATTCCCCAGTAACCAGAGTACTGATGAGTCAATCTGATATATGGCTTCCCAGTAGAGGCATCGTTTAAATGGCATCACCTGTGGAATACACCCATGAAATTCGGAGTTTATGTAAGGGGAGCTCAAACATACCCCAAGATGCTTGAACTAACCAAAGCAGCCGAGAAACTAGACTACTATGGCGTATTCCTAAACGACCACGTGGAAGGGCTATCTGGAGACCGTAAGGAGCCCTACTGGGAAGCATGGACCACTATGACTGGGCTCGGTGTAGAGACTAAAAAGATCAGAATAGGCCACATTACATTATTCAACAGTCTAAGGAATCCAGCGTATCTAGCTAAATCAGTAGCTACACTGGACCAGATGACTGGTGGAAGATACGAGTTCATCCTCGGTGCAGGGTGGAATGAGCCAGAGTACCTTGGATATGACCTCATGGAGAAGGGAAGAGGTATGCCTAGCGCTGGTGAGCGTGTGAGCAGGCTCAAGGAATCCGTTGAGATAGTGAAGGGGATGCTTCATAATGAGTTATTCAGCTATGATGGGAAATATTGGAAACTCAAAGAAGCAGCAAACGTACCACAGCCAGTCCAGAAACCATTCAGGATCAGTGTTGGTGCAAGGCAGCCACGGATGATTAAGATCACAGCCAAATACGCTGATGGAATCAACGCTTCAGGAAACCTACAGAACATAGCGCGTATCCTTGGAATCTATCACAAGAATCTTGAGAAACTAGGGAAGACTGTTGATGATGTCTTCATTAGCGGCTTCGCTCCAAGCGTTTACCTGATGAAGAACAAGGCTGAGTATGAGGATACTCTACAGAAGTGGAAGGCGCGTGGCACCGACATCAAGGTTGCTCGTGAGTACGATTTCATAGGTACACCAGAGGTCTTGATCGAGAAATGGCATAAAGCCATGGACTTGGGTATGAACATGAGCATCATAAACGTTCGCCCAAGCAAGACCATCAAGGAAAACGCAGAGATGCTAGCCCTGTTCAAAGATCAGGTAGCATCACAGCTCTAATCCTCTTTTCAAATTCTTTTTATCAAACGAAACCTGATTCTGCGATATGTCGCTTGAGCAAGGACTCAGAGAATACTTTGGAGCAAAACCAAGACGAGTAGTTATCGTAGGTGTAGGAAACCCCATCAGGGGAGATGATGCAGTAGGTCCAAGAATCATTGAACTACTTGAAGAAAAACCACTAGACGATGTACTTGCCCTGAACACCGAGTCCGTACCAGAGGCATTCACAGGCAAAGTAGAGGAGTTCAAACCCACTCACGTGTTGATGGTTGACGCAGCTAACTTCAGAGGTGCTCCTGGAGAAACGAAGCTAATCACAGCTGAACATATTGGGGGCCAAGCTATCTCAACCCATAGTCTACCTTTGACTATTTTCATAACATATATCGAAAAGTCCTTGGGAGTAGATGTCCTGTTGCTTGGGATTCAGCCTATGTCTATTGGATTAGGTGACCCTATGACGGAGCCTCTTGAAGCCGCGGCGGTTTCTGTGTCAAATACCCTATACCAAATACTCTCAGAATAGCTTCT
Organism: archaeon; assembly: GCA_020444005.1. The sequence continues at coordinate 21,099 of JAHLLU010000003.1, read as the reverse complement.
AATGGGTTAGTTGCCTATTTCAATCAGAAAAATATTATAAAATTAGTTAAAAAGAGGGGTTTTATTCTTCTTTCTTAGGAGCTGGCTTTGGTGCCGGGGGCTCCCTTGGAAAATTTAGAATACCGTCTTCCTTGTTCAAGACAGCAAGCTCGTACTCAGTGGTCAACCGTAGGCAGTCCCTTGGACAAACCTCTTCACATTGTCCACAGAATAGACACATACCTAGGTCAATCTTTAGTCCAGTCATTTTTGGACCGGGACCACCCATAATCTCGATAGCGAAGCTTGGGCAGACTCTTGCACAGAGTCCACATCCGATACACTTCTCCTGCTCGTATTCGTGTTTTCCCCTGAGTCCTTCTGGGATTTCGGGTTTCTCGAATGGGTAGATTAGTGTGGCTGGTTTTCTGAAAGCGTTCTTGACTAGTTCTCTCTCCATTGCCATCTTAGATCACTCCTGATAGGGCAACTGTCGCCATAACCTGTAGTACTGCTAGTGGGACAAGGTATTTCCATGCTCCCGTAACCATCTGGTCGATCCTGAAACGGGCGAATAATGCGCTTAGGTTACTTAGGATGAGTACGCAGAAACTGGTCTTTATGATGAACCAGACTACTGGAGGTAGGATTGGTCCAACTGGACCGCCGAGGTAAAGGCTTGTCAGTAGTCCTGCTGCTAAGACCATTTTTACGTCGTGTCCGCTGTTTAGTAGCGCTAGTTTTACGCCGCTGTACTCTACTTGCCATCCGTGGACGATCTCTGTCTCCGCCTCACTCATGTCGAATGGACGCATCTCAAGTTCTGCCAATAAACAGACTGTATAGATCGCGAATCCTATGAACAGTACTACTCCGAGTAGGAACCCGGGTAGAGTTGGGTTTGCTAGGAAACTCTGTACGCTGGCTACTTGCCAGTCTACAATTTTTACGATGCTGAGGCTCCTTGCCATTATGGCTGGGCTGATTGCCACGAGTCCGAGTGGAATCTCGTAAGCTAACATCATGAATGCAACCCTTGTGGCTCCGACTGCTCCGAAGAGGTTGCCGCTACTCCATCCCGCCAAGAAGACCGCAAGTACGGTTAGGCTCATGAGGAATAGAACCATGATCAAGTCGCCCTCAAAGGCTGCTACAGGCTCGTATCCCCAAAGTGTTGTTATACTCTGTATTGGAATCAAGAATGTAGCTGCTAATGGGATGGCGAATATGAAGACTGGTACAATGTTGAAGACCGTTGCCTCAGCTGCTGCTGGGGTGATGTCTTCTTTCACCAGTAATTTGATATAATCCGCGATAGGCTGAAGGATTCCCTGCCAGCCTGTGTGCAGTGGACCTGTCCTGTTCTGGAGACGTGCCACTGTTTTTCTGCTAAGCCACTCCGCGTAAAGTGTGTAGCTTAATATGAAAGAGAGACCAGGGAACAATAGCACCTGGATAGCTGTTAAGATTGGGTTCACTTTTCAAACCACTCCTTTCGGTATTTCCGAAGTTGAGTCTCGTCCCAACTCCATGACTTGTCTTTGCCTTCATCGTAGAAGACCATTCTGTCAGTACAGCTGAAGCATGGGTCGATTCCAGCCAAGACAATGGGTATGTCCGCGATGTATCCTCCTTTGAGTCTCTCAACGAGACTTGGTAGGTTTGCCATTGTGGGTGCCCTGATCTTGTGTCTGAAAGGCATGTTTTTGCCATCACTTATTGTGTAGTGGATTAGCTCTCCTCTCTGTGCTTCTACTAGGTAGGCGGCTTCTCCCTCTGCGACTTTGTTGAGTGGACCGAACTTTGTCTTGATTTCTCCTTCTGGGATGGTGTCCATTACTTGTTTGAGTATCTTGCAGCTCTCCAATACCTCTAGGGCTCTTACTAGGACTTGGCCAAGTACGTCACCGTTGTCTACGACTATGTGCTCGAAGTCGAGTTGGTCGTAAACTAGGTATGGAGTGGTCTTCCTGATGTCACAGGGGACTCCGCTGCATCTTGCGTTGGGTCCTGCGCCGCTGAGCTTTATCATGTCGCTCTTGCCTAGGTATCCTACGCCGATGGCTCTGTCTAGTATGGTTTGTTCTGTTGATGCTATTTTGATGTAGTACTCGGTTCTCTCGTATATGGTGTCAACTAGTTTGTGCCATCTTGGGAAGTTATCCTTGTTCAAGTCTCTTCTGACGCCGCCGATGGTGGGCATAGCGTAGTTACAGCGGTTGCCGCTGATTTCTTCGAGAAGGTTCATCACAATCTCTCTGTCTCTCCAGACATAGTAGAACAGTGTGTCAAACCCGATCTCGTGTGCTGCTACTCCCAGCCACAGTAGGTGACTGTGAAGTCTTTCAAGCTCCTGCACGAAAACTCTGATGTATTTTGCACGCTCTGGTATCTCTATTCCGCCAGCTTCCTCGACTGAGCCTGTGTAGGCTGTCTGGTGGGCGTTACTGCAAATTCCGCAGACCCTTTCTGTGATGTATAGGTTCTGTGTATAGTTACGTACCTCCATGGCTTTCTCTATGCCACGGTGGTTGTAACCAATTCTTGGCTCGACGTCAATGACTGTCTCGCCGTCAACAGTGAAGTAGAAGCTCTCAGGCTCCTTTAGTGCTGGGTGCTGTGGACCAATTGGGATTACAAACTGTCTATCACTCATCTTCCATTTCCTCTATTGCTTTGTCTGCTTTTTCACGGAGAGACTGGATGGAGTTCTCTTTTCTCAGTGGGTGTAACCCTTCTGGCCAGTCATAGTCTAGTATTAGTCTAGCTGGGTTAGGGTGGCCCTCTGGGAATACGCCCATCAGATCGTTTACTTCTCTCTCGTACAGGGTTGCTCCTGGTAATACTCCCGTTATGCTGGGTATTTTCGGATCATCTTTTGGAACCGCGACTTTTAGGTTAAGCGCGTATCCATAGTTCCGTAGATGGTAGACAATATCGTAGTTTTCGATCATGTCAACAGCTGTGATTGTGGTGATATGAACAAAGCCCTCGTTCTTCAAGTGCTCCACGACTTTGAGAAGATTCTCCCGAGTAGTTCTCGCATATGCAGCGTTAAGTCTCTGTAACCTTGCCTCGGTTACACCGAGTTCACCTAGGCTGTCTAGAAATTCTTGTTGTTCTTCTAAGCTCATTAAATTCCCCCTAGTATCCTGCGCTCATCAAGAGCTTCACTACGCCGTCAAGTATAGCTTCAGGCTTCGGCGGGCATCCTGGGATATATGCATTTACCGGAATGAACTTGTCAACTCCATCCATGGTGTTGTAGCATTCCTGGAATACTCCTCCGCTTATTGCACAGCTTCCTACGGCAACCACGAACTTTGGCGCTGGCATCTGTTCATAGATTCTTTGTAGTCTTTTTCTGATCTTGCGTGGGACGCTGCCCGAAACCACCATGACATCTGCGTGTCTTGGTGTTCCTTTTAGCAGTGCTCCGAAACGCTCTACATCGAACCTAGGAGTCAACGCGGCTACGACCTCAATGTCGCAGGCGTTACATGCACCAGCGTTAAAGTGAATCAACCATGGAGACCTTGTTCTGGCCCATGTGACTAAGCTCATTTAATGCTCCCTCCAGCTGAATATTAGAATAGCAATGGAGATTATGCCGGCACCAGCATAGAACAAGGGTAGGAGTAAGTTCACTGGCTGTGATACTGTTGTAGCGAGTACGAAACCCATTACGTCGAATATCATGAAATATACAGCATAGATGAAGAAGTTCTCTACATTCATCCTAACCTTAGTAGCTGGCACAGGTTCTCCACATGCATATGGGGCTAGCTTGCCTACTGTATCTGGGCTCTTGGGCGAAACTTCTCTACCCACTCCCAGAATAAACAGCGCGACAATTAATGCTAGGCCCATAATAATAGTAAATCCTGATAGACCTACCAGCAAACCTTGTACCTCAACATAGCGTAAAGTCAGCACTTAAAAAGATTTACAGAGGATACCGGTAATTTGGTAATATACCATAGTTTGGTATTTCCACTAGCATTTATTGTAAATACTTGATATTTTTACTGCCTAAAAATAACATTATTTTTTCCCTAAAGGTTTAAAATATGCCGTGTTTAGGAGCGAAATTTTTATAGTGAGTACGGAGATAGGTAAGCGATTCAAGATTAGGGGAGTTGCATTGGCGTCAGAAATAGTTCAATATGTACTTATCGCCTCGACTCTTGCCTTCGCATTGATGACCGCCGGTATGAAAAAGACACTCTATGCGGCCCTGAGTTTGGGTGGTATGTGTGTCTGTCTCGGCGGACTGTACTGGACAATGTATGCCCCATACGTGGGGTTGTTCCAGATGCTCATCTATGGTGGGGCAATAGTCGTTCTCTTCGTCTCCGTAATCATGTTTGTGAGAGGTGACCAAAATGAGTGAATCTACTGTCGGTAAAGCGGCTGGAGTCGCCGTGGCGGTTCTTCTCTTCGCAGCATTGATGATGGTCGTACTCAGTGAGCCTTTCCCATATACAACAATGGCACACAGTGAAATGATACCAACACAACCGGGCGCGGAGATAGGAAGCGCGATGAGCGGGTTCCTATGGGACTTTAGAGGTATGGACCTTACTTTCCAGACCCTCGTTCTATTCACAACAGCGATCTGCTGTCTAGCACTATTAAGGGAGGAGATGAAGCAATAATGGATCCAACAATATGGCTGGGAACAGCTTTCGCATTATTCTCAATTGGGATTTATTGCATCAGTAAGAGTAACATGATACGGATTCTCCTCGGCATCGAGATGATACTAAACGCGGCGAACTTTACGTTCATATACTTCGCGGCTCAACGAGCTGCCGCAGGCTATGTAGACCCATTGGGTCAGAGCTTTGTATTTATGAGCATAGTTGCCGGTGGTTGTGTCGTTGCGGTCGGCTTAGCGTTGATAGTTAACGCGTACAAGCAGTTTGAGACCACTGATGCGCGGGAACTACGGAGGCTGAAATGGTGATACCGACAGCACTCTACTACATGTTCGCGCCCATGATTATGGGTGTCATCGGTCTCTTGGCAGACAAGATGAAGACACCAAAGCTTAGAGACGGTGTAGCGATTTTGCTAAGTCTCTGGGGTGTCGTGAGCATGTGGATGCTCTACAATATGGGCATCAATGCAGGTGAGATCCTAGTAATCAATATCGGCGGTAATCCGCCACTCGGAGCATGCCTTGAGATCGATATGATGAGCCTTTACTTCGCCGCAACCGCGGTGATAACAAGCTTCCTCGTAACGGTCTACAGCTTCTCATACATGGACCATGATACACGACTCACAGAGTACTATGCTTTGTTGAGCGCAATCACTGTGGGCATGACCGGAGTAGCTTTTGCAGGTGACTTGTTCACATTGTTCATCTTCTGGGAGATGATGGGCATCGCGAGCTACAGCTTGGTTAGCTTCAGAAAGGACAGACCTGGACCAATCGAGGCAGGCTTCAAGTACATGATCATGGGCAGCGTTGGAAGCGTCATACTTCTATTCGGTATGGCTTTCATCTACGGAATGGCTGGAAGCCTGAACTTTGCGGTTCTAGCTAACACAATCCGTGGAGCAGCATTAACCCCATGGACCATCATAATATTCTCGACACTAATCGTCGGATTCGGCGTAAAGTCCGCCATCGTGCCTATGCACACATGGCTACCAGACGCGCACCCAGAGGCACCAAGCCCAATAAGCGCGCTACTGTCTGGAATAGTCATCGAGACAGGACTCTACGCAATGATCAGAGTTCTATTCATACTCTACGAACCGGCGCTATTCCAGCTCCCAATGGCGATCCTAGCGTTCGCAACAATGACGCTGGGAAACCTGTTGGCGCTACGACAGGATGACCTGAAACGGATGTTAGCCTACAGTAGCATCGCCCAGATGGGTTACATGCTAATCGGCTTATCCACTGGACTAGCCTATGGCTTGATGGGGACATTCCTGCACGTATTCAACCACGCGTTCATGAAGGGAACAGCATTCCTTGCCGTGGGAAGCATCGATCATATGACTGGAACACGAGACATCAATGAGCTTAGGGGAGTAGGCAGAAAGATGCCATTCACAACCTTCAGCATACTGATATCATTCCTCGGTCTAGCAGGCGTACCCGGCACAAGCGGCTTCATCAGCAAATTCGTGCTATTCAGCTCAGCAATCGGCGTAGGATACGTTCTACTCGCCGTCTTTGGAATCCTGAACAGCACACTGAGCGTCGCATACTATGCCAGAGTCATAATGGCGTTAATGGGTGACGCACCGGAGAACGCAGTTGAAGCAAAGGAAGCTCCACCACTAATGATAACGGTGACCCTGTTGATGGCACTAGTTATTCTCGTCTTCGGAATATTCCCCGAATCAGTGACGAGCTACGCAACACTAGCCAGCAACGCTCTCATTGAGGGACTTAGCGACTACATAGGAGCGATACTATAATGAGCGTAATAGAAACAATCATGGCACATCCAGCACCCTTCCTAGTGTGGCTGCTGCCAATAATCGGGGCACTAATGATGCCCATCTTAGGAAAAATCAACGACAAGCTCAGAGACTATGGCGCAGTAGCCTTCGCGGGCTCAGCAGTAGTCGCTGCGGCTTCAATGGGACTCGACCTGTTTGCAGGGCATACAGCGGGTGGCATTGAGTTATTCACATGGATGACACTACCTAGCGGTAATCCCTTGACCTTTGGGGTCTTGGTTGACCCGCTAAGTGTCATCATAATAAACGTGGTAGCGCTAATCAGCTTCCTAATCGTAGTCTACAGCACCAGCTACATGCATGGGGACAAGTGCCTCACAAGATACTGGTTCCTGTTCCTATACTTCATCGGAAGCATGCTACTGTTGGTACTCTCAGACAACCTCATAATGACCCTAATCGGTTGGGAGGGCGTCGGAGTATGCAGCTACGGATTAATCGGCTACTACTACAGAGACGCAAAAGACAGATGGCTAGGTGGACCGCCACCAACCGAGATGTATCCTCCAAGCCATGCAGGCATGAAGGCCTTCGTGGTCACTGGAATCGGAGACGTCTTCCTCATCGCAGGAGTCTTTATCGTCTACTACTTCGCGGGAACATTCAGTTACGCAGAGCTCATCGAGACCGCGCCAATCTGGCTCGCAGAGATGGGTAAGGTACCTGGATTGGTAGCCTTAACAGGTGTCCTGATTCTAGGAGGCCCAATAGGCAAGTCCGCGCAGTTCCCATTCCATGAATGGCTACCCGAGGCCATGGCTGGGCCAACAAGCGTTTCAGCGCTTATCCACGCCGCAACAATGGTCAAGGCAGGAGTCTATCTTGTGGCTCGTCTAAGCCCCATCTTCTATATTGGAACATGGGCGCTGGGAATACAAGGCGCACAGGTATACTTCATAGCCATCGCTTTGGTTGGAGCATTCACGTGTTTCCTAGCGGCGAGTCAGGCACTCGTTGCAATTGAGCTAAAGAAGATTCTGGCTTACTCCACAGTCAGCCAGATCGGCTACATGATGCTGGGTCTTGGACTTAGCGGTTTCACACAGGACGCCTATATCCCCGGCTTGACCGCAGGTATCTATCACTTAGCGAGCCATGCTTTGTTCAAGGCTGCGTTGTTCCTGAGCGCTGGTTCAGTAATTCACGCTGTGCACACAATCTACACCAAGAACATGGGTGGACTGGGCAAATACATGCCAACCACTTACAAGCTCATGGTGGTTGCCACCTTGAGCCTGAGCGGTATACCTATCTTCAGCGGCTTCTGGAGCAAGGACTCAGTATTCCTAGCAGCACTGGTTGCGGGAACGCCACTAGCCTATGCGCTACTGGTTGTCGGTGTAATCAGCGCAGCTATGACACTGACCTACAGCATCAGATACATCTCTAACACCTTCAGGGGAGACGAGAGTGACTTCATCAAAGATATGAATCACCACGGACACGCACCACACGAGGCACCAGCCACGATGTGGGTGCCAATCGCGATTCTCGTAGGATTATTCACTATAATGGGCTTGTTAGCAACAGTTGGACTAGCCAGTGAAGGTCTGAATCCTGAGATATTCATCGAACATCAGATGCACATCACAGTTGAGCATCTACTACCCCATGAGATAGCGGAGCACCTGCATGTACCACACATTGAGGGCTCAACAAAGCTAGTTGGAGCCGGGTTAAGCGCAGTCGCGTTAGCGTTGGGTGGATACTTGGGCTACATGTTCTTCTGGGCTAAGAAGATCGACTCTTGGGAGTGGGTAGAAGCAAGTCCCATGAGGATGAATATACACAGTTTCCTTTGGAACAGGTGGTACATGAACAAGATTTACTACTTGATATTCGTAGACGGGCTCGTTTTAATGAGCAACGTCATACACAACGTCTTCGAGTCAAACATACTAATCTGGCTCAACGACGGTGTCGCAGGCATCACACAGAGCGTCTGCAACACATTATACGCCTCAATTGAAGAGGGCGTAATATTCGGCGGCTTGAACACAGATGTTCCATCCGCAGTAATCGGTTTGTATAACCGAGCAAAGAAGACCCAGACAGGTCTTCTCAACATGAACCTGCTATACATGGCAGCCATGTTACTGCTAGTAATTCTAGCAATGCTTTACGCAGGAGGTCTACTATAATGAATCTGCAACTTTGGCTAGCAGTACTACTACCCTTCATCGCGATGCCCGTCGTCTACCTACTTGGTAGAAGCATGGGTAAGAACACGAGCTGGATAGCATTACTGCCACTACTTTACAGCACAGTCTATCTTGGAAGCCTCCAAATGAACATAGCCGATACACCGGTTGGAGATTACATCGAGTGGCTCCCCGGTATAGATTTCGGCTTATACGCTGACGGCTTGAGTAACCCAATCGCGTTACTGATTGCACTGCTATCCGTCATCATGCTGATATTCAGCAACTTGGAGATGGCGCAGAATATACTCAAGCAATACGGAGGAGAGAACAACAAGGCATACGCTACTTTCTACGCGGTTTACCTCGGATATGTCGGAGGTATGCTGGGCGTAGTGCTGAGCACAAGTCTCTTTGAGTTCTACTTCTTCTTCGAGCTGATGATTATCCCAAGCTATCTGCTAATCAACGCATACGGCTCAGGGGAGAAAGAAAAGATAGCCCTAAGCTACCTACTCTGGTCAATCGTCGGCGCAGTACTATTCGTAACAGGAGCACTCGCAGCCTACGCACTCACAGGCTCATTCGAGCTCGCAGACCTAGCGCTGCTAACAGGCTCACCCTACGCAGGCATGGTAGTAATACTAATGCTTCTAGGCTTTGGAGTAAAACTGGCAATGTTCGGACTACACCTCTGGCAGCCAGCTGCATACGCAAACGCTCCAACATCAATCAGCGCCTTGCTGAGCCCAGCAATGAGCGGCTTAGCTGCTTATTCAATCGCGAGGATGCTGATCCCCATCACTGGAACACTACAGAGCTACTATATGTTGACACTGGCTTGGGGCTTGGTGACAATGATCTACGGCGGACTCATGGTCATGTCCGAGACAGACATCAAGCGTCTACTCGCCTACAGCAGCATGAGCCAGATGGGCTACATGTTCATCGGCGTAGTAAGCTGTACGACTCTGGGAGTCACAGGCTCGATGCTACACTACATTAGCCACGGCTTCGGTAAGGCAGCGCTCTTCCTCTGTATGGGAGCAATAATCTATAGAACAGGCATCAGGGACATCAGGGAACTCGGAGGATTAGCGGCACGGATGCCGGTAACAGCCACCGTGTTCTTCATAGGTGCACTGAACCTAGCCGGTATTCCACCAACCATTGGATATCCATCAAAGATGATGATATTCTTGGGTGCGTTTGGCCCCGGCGTTGAGATTCTCTCAGCCGATTTCTATGTAGCCTTAGTGGCGCTGATATCTACGGCGCTTACAGTAGGTTATACCACTTGGACTATGAGGAGAGTCTTCTTCGGTCCGCTGCCAGAGCATTTGGTGGATGTCGAGGAGGCGCCTACAATGATGTTGTTGGCGATGGTTCTCCTGATAGCGTTCTCGGTGGTACTGGGTATCTACCCGAGACCAATAATTGATCCACTAATGGAGGCAGTCGCAGGACTGATAGGATGAGGTGAATGAAATGATAACAAATCTACTAACACTAATCTTGGCAATGTTCGTAGCAGCACCAGTCGTCTACCTGCTCGGAAAGAGTATGGGCAAGAAAGTGAGCTGGTTGGTCTTCCTAGTATTCCTAGGGGTGACCGTGGTTCTGGGACTAAGCTTCCCAGAGGTAATGCATGACACGATAATTGAAGAATACGCGTGGGCTCCGACTCCAATAAACCTAACATTTGGTTTACTGGCAGACGGTCTCAGCGTACCAATGCTGTTCACATACATCTTCGTCTTCGCGGGCGCAACAATGTTCAGCATGCCATACATGGAGAGACGTCTCAAGATGGATGACATGGAGGAGAGCAATGAGGCATATGCACGATACTATGCGTTGTTCCTACTATACGGAGCAAGCGTAGGAGGATGCATGCTTGCCACAAACACGCTGCAGTTCTTCATGTTCTTCGAGATGATGCTAATCTTCAGCTGGCTACTCGTATTCCTATACGGATACGGTGACCGCAAACGAAACAGCATGACCTACTTCCTCTACACCCACATCGGTGGAGGCGTATTCATGCTAGGCATAATCGGAGCATTCTGGAGCGTAGGAAGCTTTGAGATCGCTGACCTAGTGCACATCGTGGACTACCCCAACGCCTTCTGGGTGGGCTTAGCCATAACAATCGGCTTGCTCTTCAAGATCGGCGCATTCGGTTTCCACGGATGGATGCCAGTAACATACAGTGAGTCACCAGCACCCCTAAGCGCGGTTCTGGGAGCCACCTCAGTAATGCTAAGCACATACAGCATGGCGAGGCTGCTACCATACTTCCAAGGCGTACTGGAGCCAGTGAGCCACATATTCATGGTGTGGGCATTGGTAACGATCCTATACGCGGGTGTGATGGCGCTTGCGCAAAAGGATACAAAGAAACTGGTCGCATACTTGAGTATGAGCCAGATGAACTATTGTGTCCTTGGTGTATTCACCTATGTTGCATTCGGTGTACTGGGCTCAATCAGCTACAGCATCAGCCACGGCTTAGCCATCGGCTTACTTTTCCTAGTATCAGGAGCCTTGCTCTACAGGACAGATAGCCGAGACATGACAGAGATGGGTGGACTAGCCGAGAGACTGCCAATAGTAATACTGGCATCACTCGCAGGTTTCCTAACCATCGGAGGTGTCCCACCAGCGGTCGGTTTCAAGAGCAAGTTCATACTGCTCAGCGGCGCAATGGTAAGGGGCTTCAACAGCGGAACAACCGAGCTAATAGTTGCTATACTTGCTGGAAGCTTGGCGACACTGCTGACGCTGGCTTATGAGTTCAGGGCTGTCTGGAAGATATTCTATGGCAAGTTACCCAAGAAGCTTGAGGACGTGAAGGCTGTCCCAATGGAGATGGCTTTACCCTTGATTGCATTGGGTGCATTGGCGATAATATTCGGTATCTGGCCGAAGCTTATCACAGACCCCATAGAAGTGTTCATCGAACACATCTTCCACCACTAATTTACACCTCTTTTATTACTAATTTACTCAATTATTTTACTAAATTTGACAAAATATGTCAAAACTGTTAGTTTACCAATTATATTATGTATAAAACGTAATAATAATGCTCAAAAAAGTAACATTTTTGTACATTTAGGGCAGCCTAAGAATACAAATCGAATAAAACGTTAAATATTATGGGTAAAACCATTGCATAGGTAAACATGATTAATGAAAAACAAACAATGTACCTAGCTGTTATAGCTCTTATACTAGCAACAGTCGGAATCGGTTTATCATACTACAAGGCAACAGGCCCAGTTGGACCCGAAGGTCCCGCTGGACCTGCTGGCCCCACAGGCCCCGCTGGACCAGCTGGTCCCGCAGGTGAAGCTGGAGTAGTTACAGTTTCAGCAGAACCAGAGTCATGTGTGACTTGTCACAGTGAGGCTGGTGAAGAACACCAAGCGGTCTATGACAAGTATGTTGATGAGACTACACTCGTATTAGATATTACAAGTGTCACAACAAGCGGCTCCACCGCGACAATGAAGTTCACCATCACTAAGGATGGTCAACCTTACATTGATGAGGATGGTTTGCCGGGTCTAGATCAAAAGAGATTCTACACAGTCACATATGACAGTGCAACTCGCATGTTCGATAATTCTGCCTCATTTGGTGATATCGTTGCATTAGGAAATGGACAGTATCAGGCAACTGCTACTGGCGTTGACTATAATATTGCGAGTTCTGATGGAATCGCTTATGGTTATATCGCTGTTGAAGAACTTGACGCCAATACAGGTGGTCGTGTAAGATTATACGCTGATGTTTCTAGCGCAGGAATTGCATACGGTGATGTAGGCACATACGAGTCAGCTGCAAATGTTGACGGTTGTGTAAAATGCCACGGTGAGCCTTATGGCAAACATGGCTACAGGCAAGCCGCAGTTGAAGACTTGCCGGATTTCGCATCCTGTAAGGCTTGCCACTATGATACACTAGAAGGTGGTCATAATGACTGGCTTGTAATCCTAGAGGACCCAGAACGATATGCAGAACTTCACGCCGGAGACGAGTTAACTCCTGCGGAACAAGAACAGTATGCATACATGGCTACTGTCATGGGTGATACACACATCACACACGCGATGGAGTTCCCCTATCCACAGTCGATGGCTAACTGTATAACCTGTCACGAAGGCAAACTCGACATGATCTTAACTGAAGAATTCTTCACTGTAGAGACATGTAAGACCTGTCACCCAGTGACTGGCTCTGAAGAATATGGAACAGCAGACCTTGCTCTGAACACTATTCTACCAGCGAGTATCCACGGTTCACTTGATCTGGATACAGCAGACTGTACAAGCTGCCATGCTGACGGAAGTGCAATGGGCGACTTTGCGGACATCCACAAAGGATACGACCCAATAGTCTATGCTTCTGAAGGTGTAAAGTACGCTGATGAGATCGTTGTTACAATCGATGACGCCTCCTTATCAGGTAACACACTGAGCATAGAGTTCAGCGCTACCGGTAGTGCTGGTTCAGTTGATTCTGCAGATATTGTTCCAGAAGTAATGATAGGCCTCTATGGCTACGACACAAAAGACTTCATTGTCAATGGACATGACCGCTACGACAGTAGTGGAAACGGTGTTATCTCCCGCTCCGACGGCGACCTACCTAAGGGCGCTTACGAAGTGGGTACCGAGCATGAATACTTCACAACCGTTACGGATGGTGCAGGTTCATGGGCAGTCACTCATGACCTATCCGAATGGTCAAGCATGCTTAATGACGACACTATACGGAGAATAGAAATCGCCGTATTATCCATGGTAGACAATGCAGATGGTGAGGAAGTTGCTATCAATGCAGTTTCACGAACCTTTGACGTTGCCAGCAACGACTTCGATGACGACTACTATGAACCAATCACAGACGTTGAAAGCTGTAATGAGTGCCACGAGGCACTTGGAACAACCTTCCACTCTCCAGACTATGGTGGAAGTATTGTAGTTTGCCGGATGTGTCACGTTGGGCTCTCAGGTGGTTCTCACCTAGAGATGCAGTCGAGACAAATCGACTCCTATGTCCACGCGATCCATGCATTCCAAGCATTCGATCCCGGAGACATCGATTTCACAGACGAAGTTGCTGCTACCGAGTACGAGATGCACATAGAGCATACTATACCCACCTTCACATTGAAAGATTGTGAAGCGTGTCACTACGAGGGTACATATGAGGTGCCTGATCAGACAAAGTCTCTGCCAGGTCTTCTATCTTCATCTGACTCAGTCGAGGGCAGAGCGATTGGAGACGTTCCAGAGGTTGTTACTGGTCCTGCCGCAAGATCTTGTGGTGGATGCCATAGAGCTGAGCTAATAAACGAGGATGACGCTAGCGGACTAGCTGCATTCTATCAGCATATGAAGAATGGCGGATTCGTTATCGATGCAGGAGATGACGACGTAGCCACCCTCATGACAGCTATAAACGGAATAATGTCATACTTCGACTAACCGATAATGCGCAGAGGGGAACCTCTCGCAATCCCTTTTTTTATTATACTTTCTAAGAATCAGTGTAATTTACGATTAGCGGAATCACAAGTATCAATGCAATCCAGACCATGAGGTCTAATGCTAAGCTGGTTAGACTTACCATCCAATAGTCAACTGGTCCTGCGATTGTAACTAGTTGATGAGTACCCCAAACCAATGGGAATCCATGCTGATTATTTACATTATCAGGGTAGTTGACGGGTCTGCCGTAGAGTAATGCGACAAGCATCAGTATTGATGCCGCAATTTGGAGGATGTCTGCCTTTTTCATATAAGGTGCAACGATGAGGCGATTATTAAACAATCATACCCAGTTAAAAGCGGGATAACCGGATAAATGGTATGAAACCCTTTCCCAAGCTCACTACCCAGCGGCTTGTGCTCCGGGGACCAATGGAGAAAGACATGCAGCCTATGTTTGATATTCACACTGACCCAGATGTAATGCGATACTATGGTGTCAAGCCCTATGACACATTGGATAAAAACAAGAAACATCTTGACTGGCTAACCAAGCTCCACAGGGAAGAGATTGGACTCAGATGGATAATCACTCTCAAAGACGAGGACACTTACATTGGTGACGTAGGTTTCTATGACTGGGAGAAGAAGCACAGTAGAGCCGAGATTGGTTACATCCTTGGTAAACAATACTGGGGCAAGGGAATCATGACTGAAGCCATCAAGGCAGCACTAGACTATGGGTTCAACGAGATGAACCTAAACAGAATACAAGCCCTAATCGACCCTAGAAACAATGCCTCCAAGAGAGTAGCAGAGAAACACGGCTTCCAGCATGAAGGTACATTCAGGGACTACGAGTATGAGTACGGCGACTTCATAGACCTTAACATGTACAGCGTCCTAAAACGCGAATACAAGGCTTAACCATTTAACACCCCACTACCCTTATCTATTGATCATTTTGCTAGAACCAGAGACACTAATCAACAGGATAGCACGAATCATCGCCTCAACACGTTTTCCCTTCGTAGACCAAGATACTTGGCCAGAGGGACAAAAAACCATAGTAAACGATGAGGTGAAACGATATGCCATCAGCACAGAAGTTGGCACCCTCTACCCAAACATCGTGATTACAAACCCTGATGGAAGCATCAGAGAAATAGGCATAGTCGAACAAAAATCAGCTATCTCAGAGAAAAGCCTACCCCGATGGAAGGCACTAAGCAACGTAGCCCCCTATGGACGGGAATACAAGAAACTCTTCCTCTACGTACCCGCTGGTAAAGAGGAACAGACAAAGAAACTACTAGAAGAAAACCAGATCGACTATGATGGAATCAGAGGCTACCGCGTCGAGAAACAAAACCTCAAGATTATCCCCCACACAACACGCAACGACGAATACGACCATACAGTAACCTAAGAATAGCCGCTACCCCGGGGGGGGGGAGGGGGTAACGCGGCGCAGCCGCAAACACCAATAATTTATTGAAACCAGCCCCAGAACAGCTTCTTTTCGATCTTGATCTATACAAAAAAGTGTATGAGTAACGGAGAATAAGTGACGTATACCCCGGGGAATAACTGGAAACCCCAGTCATAGTATATACCAAAACAGTGTCTAGTCGTAAGTCTTTTAAAAGAAATTCAACCTCAACCCCATTGAAATGAGCATAGCTGTCATAGGTCCCTCATCATTCGTGACATGCTTCCAGCTAATCGGTGCACGAGGCTACGAAGCAAACGATGAAGAGACAGTGGTTGCCACTCTAGACCGCGCAATGGCTGATAATCCCAAGATTATCATTGTGCCTGAGCGGTACACTGAGGCTACGCGACCAATTAGAGATGAAGTGATGAGAAGAGGCGAAATTACGCCTCTTTTCGCGCTTATACCCGGACTCACCATGGAGACAGGGATGAGGATGGAGGAGCTACAGGCAGTGGTCTCACTAGCAATAGGGACTAAACTGGAGTTATAATTAAAATGGAAATGAAAAACATCCTAGGCCTAAGCGAACGGCTTATCGCATTAATCGAGAAAGCCCAAGCTGAGGCGAACGAGATCGTTTCCAAGGCCCAAAAAGAGGCTGAGGAGTCTCTTGCAGAGGTCAGGGCTGAGACTGAGAAGAAGCGTCTCAGGGCTCAGCGTAGGACTGGGTTGGATGAGTTCTTGGTGGACGCAGAAGCAGATGCCAAGAAGGAAGCCAAGAAGGTAACTAAGGACTACGAGAACCGGGTCAAGGAAATCATGGGAACCTCTGATGAGAAGATCAAGGAGGCAGTGGATCACGTGCTGAAGGAGGTCGTACCACAATGAGTGAAGAACAGATGGAGAATACGCTAATAGACAAGACTGTCCAGCAGCATAACGAGATCATCGAGAAAGCCAAAGAAAGAGCAGTCAAGATAACTGCAAACGCTGAAGCTGAGAAGAAAAGAATCGAGGCACAGACCAATAACGCCATCGAGAACATCATCGGCGGAGAACTACGTGCAGTCCACGACAGAATCGTCGGAGGCGCACAGCTTCAAGGCAGAAAACAGGTGATGGAAGCTAGAAGCGAGATAGTCAATAAGGTCTTCAAACAGGTCGAGGAAGAGATTAAAAATACCGTTGAAGGTCCTGAATACAAAGATATACTTGTCAAACTAGCGAAAGAGTCAATCGAGACCCTCTCAGAGGACTGTATTGTTTACGCTAACAAGGAAGACACTGCTACTCTTAAGTCAATGATGGAGGAGCTTCCAACAGGCTACAAGGTAAAGATCGAAACTAGCCCCGTTGACATAGTCGGTGGGGTTACGGTCGTGAACCTTGAAGGCACCAAAACCATCTATAACACACTTGACTCAAGACTAGATGAAGCGAAAGGAAAACTAACGGCGGGTGTCGCCGAGAAACTGGGGGTAATCTAGATGTCAGAGAGACTTACAGGAGTAATCGAGCGAATCAACGGCTCACTAATCCTAGGAAAATTCAAAGAAGAACCAAAGATGGGGGACCTCATTGAGGTAGGAAACCTAAAACTGATGGGCGAGATCGTCCGACTCAGTCAAGACATTGCCTATATCCAATGCTACGAGTCTACTTCCGGAATCAAACCCGGTGAACCAGTCGTAGACATCGGCACACCACTAGTAGCCGAACTAGGACCCGGACTAATGGCACAGATCGTAGACGGTATCTCACGATCAGAGACCAAACTTTGGGACCTAACGGGACCATTCATCACCAGAGGAACAAACATCGCACCACTGGACCGTGAAAAGAAATGGAACTTCGAACCACTTGTTAAACCCGGTGACGAGGTAAGCGGAGGAGACTTCATCGGTCAGGTTCAGGAAACTGAATCCTTCGTCCACAAGATCATGGTCCCGCCAAACCAGACAGGCGTCATCAAAAGCATCGATGAAGGAGAGTTCACAGTCACAGACACAATAGGAGTCTTGACCACCGAGAACGGTGACGTTGACCTAAAGATGATGCAGACATGGCCAGTCAGGGTTGGAAGACCAATCAAGGAGAGGCTCGCACTAAGCCAGCCACTCATCACAGGACAGAGGGTCATTGACACCTTCTTCCCATGCGCCAAAGGCGGCGCATCAGCCGTACCCGGCGGATTCGGAACAGGGAAAACAGTCACACTACAACAGATCGCCAAGTGGAGCGACGCCGACATCATCGTCTACATTGGATGCGGTGAACGTGGAAACGAGATGGCTGACGTAGTCGACCAGTTCCCAGAGATCGAGGACCCAAGGAGCGGTAAGAAGCTAATTGAGCGTACTATCATCGTAGCAAACGTATCAAACATGGCGGTATCCGCCCGTGAGGCCAGCATCTACATGGGCATCACCATTGGCGAGTACTTCAGAGACATGGGATACGACGTATCACTGATGGCTGACTCCACCAGCAGGTGGGCAGAAGCCCTCAGAGACATCAGCGGCAGGCTCGAAGAAATCCCAGCAGAAGCAGGATTCCCAGCCTACCTAGCTGACCGTATCGCAAGCATCTACGAGAGAAGCGGCAGAGTAAAAGTACCAGCCACAGAGGACAGGTACGGAAGCCTAACCTTGCTCGGAGCCGTCTCACCACCCGGTGGAGACTACTCAGAGCCAGTCACAACTACCACACTCAGATTCATCGGAACCTTCTGGGCACTGGACAGCCAGCTAGCCTATAGAAGACACTTCCCAGCCATCAACTGGCTACGAAGCTTCAGTAGATACCTTGATGTTGCAGCCAGATGGTGGAGTGAGCTAGACCCCACATGGGAGGAGACAAGAAGCCAAGCACTTAGAATACTGGAAGAAGCGGCGGAGATCGAGGAGACAGCCCGTATCATCGGTGAGAAGGCGCTCCCAGACGACCAGAGGCTTGTTCTATTACTCGCAGAGATGCTCAGGGAAGGCTTCCTAGTTCAGAGCGCTTTCCACGAGGTTGACCGTTACTGTCCACCAGAGAAACAGGTCAAGCTACTACGACTCTTCACGGACTTCTACAATACAGTCCGACCCTTGATCGAGCAGGGAGTACCCATCGACCAAGTACGTGAGCTAGACGCAATCAGGGATATTATGAGGCTCAAGGAGTATGAGGGAGAAGAACCCATCGACAATGCGAGAGCCCAGATGATGTCCGAGATAGATGCATTAGCAGATCAATACGAGGTGGAATCAGCATGAGCATAGTATACAAGACCACATCAGAGATCAGAGGACCAATCCTAATGGTCCAGAAGATCAAGGACGTAGCATACGACGAGATCGTATACATCGAGCGACCAGACGGAACAATCGTACAGGGAAGCGTACTTGACGTAAGCAAAGATTACGCAATGATCCAGTGCTTCGGAGTCACCTCTGGTCTAAACCTGAACACCACAGTAAAGTTCAGCGGAGACGTACAACGAATCCCAGTATCAGAAGACCTCATCGGCAGAGTCTTCAACGGAAGCTTCGAGCCCATCGACGATATGCCACAGATCATCAGCAGCGACCTCAGAGACGTAAACGGCGGAGTCATCAACCCAGCCGCACGTGAAGTACCAAAAGAGTTCATCCAGACAGGTATGAGCGGCATCGACGGCATGACAAGCCTCGTCAGAGGACAGAAACTACCTATCTTCAGCGAGTCAGGTCTAGCCCACAACGAGCTAGCCGCGCAGATCGCTAGACAGGCAACTATCCCCGGATCAGAGAGCGATTTCGCCATCGTATTCGGCGCAATGGGGATCAAAAACGAAGAGGCAGCATACTTTAGAACCGAGTTCGAGAAAACAGGTGCACTTAACAAATCAGTAATGATCCTTAACCTAGCAGACGACCCACCGATTGAGCGTATCGTCACACCACGTATCGCACAGACCGTAGCAGAGTACCTAGCATTCGACCTAGGAATGCACGTACTAGTCGTACTAACAGACATGACAAACTACGCAGAAGCCCTGCGTGCAATCAGCATCGCAAGAGAAGAGATTCCAACACGAAAAGGCTACCCCGGCTACCTTTACAGCGACCTCGCTACAATCTACGAGAGAGCTGGACGTATCAAGGGAGTACCCGGCAGCGTTACGCTGATGCCTATCCTCTCGATGCCGGCAGGAGACATCACTCACCCAATCCCAGACCTAACGGGATACATTACAGAGGGTCAGATACTTCTCCAGCGTGAGCTTTCACTCCGTGGTATCTATCCACCAATGAACGTGCTACCCAGCCTATCACGGTTGATGAAGGACGGTATCGGTGAGGAGACCACGAGAGAAGACCACCAAGACGTATCAAACCAGCTTTACATGGCGTACGCTGAGGGACAGCGAGCCAGAGGCTTGGTCAGGATCGTCGGTGCTGTAGGTCTCTCTGAGCGTGAGCGCCAGTGGCTCAGGTTCGCGGACCGTTTTGAGCAGGAGTTCATCAATCAGGGTATTTACGAGAACCGTACCATCGAGCAGACACTTGACCTCGCATGGGATCTACTGAGTGACCTACCAGAGGACGATCTAATCAGGGTACGTGAAGCATACATCGAAAAGTATCACCCAGCACACAAGAGTGAAGCATAACCATGTCTGCTACATCCGGTGTTAGGCCCACAAAGGGCTACCTCATGGAGACCAAGAGGCGAATCCAGACCATAGAGAGAGGAACCGAGTTCCTCAAACTCAAACGGGACCAGCTCGCAAAGGAGCTGACTGAGAGCCTCGACGTCTTGAAGGGTAGAAGGGGAATGATGATGAACAATCTTCAGGAAGCCTACAGCGCCCTAACTGCAGCCTATTTAAGTCTAGGACCAGCGGAAGTACAGAGTCAGGCACGAAGCATCAAAAACACTCTTGACCTAGAGATACTGCCCAGAAGCGTAATGGGTGTCGTATATCCATCCGTACGGGTCAAGGAGACCCCTGAGATTTCAGCTGAGTTGGACATTACATTGTCTCACGCTGCTGAGAAAGTCTATGAGATCATCGAGGAGCTAATCAGGCTAGCCGAGTTCGAGGAACGAGTCAGCAGGATCGCCGAGGAGCTGGGTACAACCAGCAGGAAGGTAAACGCCCTTGAGAACATGGTTATACCCGACATGCAGCACACCATCAAGTTCATCGAGGATAAACTCGACGCAGAATCAATGGAGGAGCTTGTCAGGATGAAGCTAATCGGAGGCACACGACAATGACACGAGCAAACCTAGGAACCAACTACGTGGTTCTACGAACCCATGCTAGGATCGCTGACCTTCTGAACAAGCAGCAGATGCAGCGACTCGCAGAGGCAAACGACATCAACGAGTTCATAGAGCGCCTCAAGGAGACCCCCTATGGGGAGATCGAGGTAGAACACGACGACAAGATCGCGTTAAACCTTGAGAAGGTTTTCATCAAAAAGTTCACTGAAAGGATCGAGGAAATAGTGAAGATCACCCCAGCTAAGATGGGGGAGTTCCTTCACGCATACTTCGACTTCAGGTTTGAGGTTCT
>JAHLLU010000002.1 GCA_020444005.1 archaeon | reverse complement strand
CTTCAGAAGATCACAGAACAAGATCTTGAGAAGGTAGAGCGCTTTAACATCGCAGAACTGACTGTAAGTGGCTATGAGATGATGGCTGCTAGAACCGGTTATACTGGTGAGGATGGGTTTGAGTTGTATATCCCAGATACTACGCCAGAAAACCCTGAGAAGGCTTTGAAGGTCTGGAATGATCTTATCGAGGCGGGAGCGGTTCCATGTGGCCTAGGTGCAAGAGACAGTCTAAGACTTGAGGCTGGTTTATGGCTATATGGAAACGACATGGATGAAAGCATTAACCCATTGGAGGCACGTCTAGGCTGGACAGTGAAGCTTGATAAAGAGGGTTATTTCATTGGTCAGCGTGCTATTCAGAAGAAGAAGGACGAAGGTATCACCAAGATTCTTGTAGGTATCAAGATGGAGGAGCGTGGTATTCCGAGGCATGGTTATCCTGTGTTGAATTTGGAGGAGGAAGAGATCGGCTTGGTTACTAGTGGTGGTTTGAGTCCTACTCTTGGTTATGGTATTGCGATGGCGTATGTTCCGCCTGAGTATCGTAAGCGTGGAACTGAGTTGTATATTCAGATTAGGGGTAAACCGGTGAAGGGAAAAGTAGTTAAATATCGACCCTTCTATGATTCCTCCGTATACGGTTGGAAGAGGGATAAGTAATGACCGATGAATACAAGGTAGAGGAAGGATTCTACTACACCAAGGAGCATGAATGGGCTAAGAAGCTTGACGACGGCATGGTTGCTGTCGGTATTGACGACTTTGCTCAAGCACAGCTTCACGAGATTGTCTATGTTGAGTTACCTGAGATGGACGCTGAGGTATCACAAGGTGAGGCTATCGGTGCAGTCGAGTCTGTTAAAGCTGTAAGTGATATGTATTGCCCAGTCGGCGGGAAAGTTGTTGAGGTGAATGAGGAGTTGCTCGATGCGCCTGAGAAGATTAACAATGATCCTTATGGTGAGGGCTGGATTGCCAAAATTGAGCCAAGTAGTCTTGATGCTGATCTGGGTAATTTGATGGATGCAGCTGCCTACGCGGAATATTTAAAAACCGTGTCCCATTAACCTTTTTTCTCTATTTGCGGGGGTTCCCAAGTGGCCAAAGGGGTCAGGTTCAGGTCCTGATGGATTAGTCCTTCGTGGGTTCGAGTCCCACCCCCCGCACCAATAATGCTGGTGTCTACTGGTGGGTACTTTGGGAAAAAAATTTTTTTTGTGTGAATTATTGTGAAGGTGTATTATTTTTCGTTGACAAAAGTGTATACGAAAAAACGTTAATGATACGGTTTTTTACACTTATCAGGATCGAATCAGGGCTGTTTTGGGGCTGGTTTCGTTGAAAGAAGCTGATTCTGGGCTGGGTTGTTGGTACCCCCTCCCCCCCCTTTGTTAGCTGCTATTGTTTGTTGATATGGGTTCTTTTTAGTTTATTTTATATTGTTTTTATGATTATTTTTTAGTTTTTTAATTTACTTGAATAAAATAATGCAAGAATCTGTAGAAATTGATTGATCTTCTGTTATTTGATGTGTTTTTGAAATAAGCTTTAAAGGGAATCATGATGACTGAGTTATGGAAGGGTTCTTAATGGAAAGAAAAGGAGTTTCAACATACATATCAGTTCTATTACTGATAGTCGTAGTAATCGCAGGCGGTATATTGATCTACGGATACACCATGGGATGGTTCGGTAGACTAGGTGGAGAAGGAGAAATGGGGACACTCTCCATTGATTCATCTCTTGCTCTCGCTACGAACGATACTATTATCGTGTTTATCAGGAACGTCGGAACATCAAGTGTTGACTTTGATACCGTGTACGTAGAGGATGTACCTGCAACAACTGTTGCTGCGGATACTGATCCGTTACCTGAAAACACTGTTACAAGGATCAAGATTAGTGGTGGTTTCACAATGACGGCTGGAAACACTTACGAAGTTAAGATCGTTGGTACTGATAATACTCAGGTAGCTTTCAGTGTAAAAGCTGAGTAGTAACCCCCATATTTTATTTTATTAATCAATAAAGGTAATGTCTGTGAATAGGCGTGGTATAAGCGAGATTATTTCTACGATTATCATAATAATGATCGTGAGTATCGCTGGTACCTATCTTTTCGCATATAGTACTACTTTTATCCAGACAGAAAATGATCAATACTTAACAAATAACGAACTAGAAGTTGGACAGACTCAGGAAAGGTTCACTGTATCTTCTGTTTGGTGGAGTGGAGCCGATGATTTTCTGAATATTACTGTGTATAATTTTGGGCAAAACGATATCAGAGTATCAGATGTCTATGTGGATGGAATCCGTGTTTCCGCCTTTAGTTATGGACGAGATACGCTTATTCTGACCGAGAAACTGATGAAGGTTGGATTTACTTCGCCTATAGCTATTATCAGTGGTTCAGAGTATAAGATTACAGTAGTAAATAGTAGAGGCGTGACAGAGGTAATTTACTGGCGTGCATGAGAAGATGAGCGAAAATAATGAAGATCAGCAGAGCATGGCTTTCAGGGATTTCTATCCTGTGAATCCTCCTTTTGGGTTTGTGGGTATTGAGATAAATGATGAGCGGAGGAGTCTTATGTATCACACGGTTGAGCCTACGCTGACTGATGAGGAGGATGCATTACTTGATCGCATCAAGAAAATACTCATTGACCGAATGAACGTACCTCTAGATGTTTTACGTGACTCAGAAAAGATGGAGGAATACCTTAGGGATGATATCCAAAAGCTTTTCAAACGATTCGAACGCGACATTCCAAAAGAGTCCGAGGACAAGTTCATCTATTATCTAAAACGGGATTTCCTCGGCTACGGTAAGATAGACCTGTTGATCCGTGATGAAAACATTGAGGACATCTCGTGCAACGGCTACAATACACCGATCTATGTCTGGCACCGCAATTATGAGTCAATACCAACCAATATCATATACAAGTCACCCGAGGAACTGGATCGAACCGTTATACGCCTAGCTTATCGTTCAGGTAGGCAAGTTAGCATCAGTCACCCCATAATGGAAGGAACCCTCCCCGAAGGATTCAGAGTACAGATCACCCTCGAAGAGGTTTCCAAACGAGGAGACACATTCACCATCAGAAAGTTCAGGGAGAACCCATTCACAATCATTGACCTGATAAAATATGGGACGTTGTCCGCTGAGATAGCGGCGTATCTATGGCTTCTAGTTGAACATGGGCGAAGCATCATGATCTGTGGAGCCACGGCAAGCGGTAAGACCACTTTGTTGAATTCGTTGAGCATGTTCATCAAACCCGAGATGAAAGTAGTTACTATCGAGGAAGTCAGAGAGCTACGGCTTCACGAGAACTGGATACCCATGGTGCCACGTCCAAGC
Organism: archaeon; assembly: GCA_020444005.1. Next base: position 21,945 of record JAHLLU010000002.1, on the reverse strand, counting down.
TATCAGCCCGGGGTTACCGAGATAACATTATTCGATCTATTGAAATCAGCGCTAAGACAGCGTCCAGACTATATTGTGGTAGGTGAGGTTAGGGGCGAGGAAGCATATACTTTGTTCCAAGCTATCGCCACTGGACACGGTGGACTCTGTACAATCCACAGTGACAGCCCTGAATACGCAATAAAACGACTACTAAGCCGACCCATGAACATACCTCCCATGATGGTACCCCTGATGAACGTACTACTCCAAATAAGAAGAGTAAAGATCGGTGAGAAAGTAGTAAGACGCTCCGACACCGTAACCGAGATCATTGGATTGAGTGCCACTGATCAAGTTCAGTTCGAGCATAGGTTCAAATGGGATTCCATTGATGATAGTTATCGTTTCTTGGAGTCGGCTGGACGCGGTGAATCGGTATTCAAACAGATCGCCAACCTCCGCCATGTTCCCGAGTTTGAACTTGAGGATGAGATGAAGCGACGGACTAAGATTCTTGAGTGGATGGTGAATGATAATCTGAATACCTATGATGAGGTATCCAACATTGTTCATACCTATTATGTTAATCCTGAGGAGATTTTGACTCGTGCGAGGTTTGATGAGGTAGATTGATAGATCGTTTCTTGTCTGAGTTTGAGGATGTTTACCAGAAGAGTGGGGTGTCACGCCCATTTGATGAGTACCTTCAACTAGGCAAGCTTGTTCTATTCATCGGTTTCATCGTAGATTATTTTCTGCTTGTTGGAATCCATTTTCTTCTAGGTGTTCAGGGAATCAAGTTATTCTCTGGACCCCTGATACTGTCCGTGATTTTTGCCCTGATTACCATCGTTTTGTTGGCGTGGTATCCAATGTATGTCCGTGATATGGCAATCAATGAGATCGATAAAAATCTACTATACACTGTAACCTTCATGTTGATGCTTTCAAAAGGCGGTCTAGCAATAGAGCGGATCATCGAAAGAGTATCAGAAACGGAGCAAAGTAAGTATCTACGGAACTTTTTCAACAAGTTCCTCGTAAACATATCAATATTTGGTTTCAACCCGCAGGAATCACTCAAAGACGTCAAAAACCGGAGCCCATCAGAACTATTCACAAGATTACTTGACAGCATTGTAAACACCATTCAGACAAGTGGAGATCTTAGCAGCTTATTCCAGTTTGAATCAGACCTACTTATACAGCGAAAAGAAGAGGAAAACAATGAACTATTGAACAACCTTGGTTTCCTTAGTGAAATCTATGTCACGTTGCTGGTTATCGCTCCTCTGCTTCTCTTGGTTTTGCTTACTACATTTAGCTTCGCTGGGCAGTCTTCTGATACCTCAGGGATCAATTCGTTGAATTTGGTTGTTTTCGCTGGGATACCCTTGCTTAGTATCTTGATGATGATATTGATAGACATGCAGGTGAGTGTTGATTGATCTACTATGACGAGAAACAAGTCCAAATGGTACAAATCGCAAGTCTCGTCATAGGATTAGTCCTAATTGTGCTGATATTCCTAACAGCAGGCTATTTCCCAACCGCACCATATTGGATACCCCTGAGCAGAAGCCTCAACACAGGGCTTGCCATGAGCTTATTATTGATTATGTTAGCTCCAGCCTTTATTGACTGGACCAATAACCGCTATATTACGGCGGTTGAAGAGAACCTACCACAGTTCCTCCGAGGCATCACAAACGAAGTGCAATCAGGAGTACCTCTGATGTTCGCCATGGAGACAGCTTCAACACATGATTATGGTCCAATTACACCTCCCCTCCAACAAACCATGGATAGAATAAACATAACAAGCGATATCGAAGGCTCATTACTATGGTTCGGGGAGCGACTTGTAATTCCCCAAGCTAAACGTCTTTCACTAATATTGATAGAAGCCTATAGCACAGGTGGGCGTGTCACTGATATTCTTGAGTCAAGTCTGGAGATGTTCACTATCCTAGACAACTTCAAGAGGGAAAGAAACTCACTAACCAGCCCATATCTGTATATCGTGTATCTTGGAGACTTTGTTTTCCTGATAATCAGTTGGGTGTTGCTAACAAAGTTCCTGATGCCTCTAGCTACAATCTCCAGTGATGCTAATGTACAGTCATCTGGGTTAGTAACAAATCTATTCAACGTAGACTACTACTGGGCTGTATTATTTTGGGCTGCTGTTATCGAGTCGGTTGTCGGTGGATTCATTGGAGGTAAAATAAAGCACGGGCAACTCTCTAAGGGTTTGATTTATGCATGTGTTTTGTTGTTTGTGACCATTTTGTTTTTTAACTCTGGACTATTTAGGTAATTATTATGGTTGGTGTTATTGTGTCTGATTCTGAGAAAGAGTTGCTCATATCCCTTGTTGAGAAAGGTGTGGAGCGACTTGAACCAAGTATAACACCAGAAGGAATCAAATACAATAATATGGACCAATTTGAAAACTGGCGAGAAACAATCAGTCTCCTGAACAGTCTAGAAGAAAGAGAGTATCTAACAGGAGAAGACTATGACAGAGCCATAATCTGCCCTAGCTGTGATTCCCCGCATGTGTATTCAAGATATGCTTGTCCTACCGACCGTAGCATATTCATCAAGAAAATAATCCTCCTGAGACACGAACCAGATGGCTACAGCGGTGAACTCGAAAACTTTGAACAAAAAGGACGACTAGTATGCCCAAAATGCGGAAAAGATCTGGGCTCTGCGCATGATAAGGAGACATGGGACCCTAATCTTAAGGAAATAGGGTATAGTTTTGAATGTAAACACAATGGTCACCGCTTTGAGCGTCCATTGGTTGTTCATTATTGCCCCCTATGTGGATCAACGTTCGACTATCGTACAGCCCGATACGTTCCATTGAAGACGTACACATTATCCCAGAAAACATACGATATGGTAAAAAACACCGCAGACACAGAGAAACTAATCAAACCAATAATAGATTTCCTATATCAAAACGAATTACAGATCCAATATGGCTTCGAGATAAAGGGCGTCTCAGGTAGCACTCATCAATTTGATTTAGCAGCCACGATAGGACCATCCTTGCTTTTGATTGATTACTCATTTGGTGATTCACAGGAACTGGTGGCTCTATTAGGTAAGAAACTGGATATTCCGGGCGCTGAGGCTGCATTAATTGATTTCTCTGATAATGAGGAGTTGTTGAATCTTGGGAAGGTCTATAATATCCCGATTATTGATACGGGTAAGAAAAACTGGGTAACCACGTTACAGAATGTAATTGAGAAGATGAAACAGGTTCCAGTCGAGAAAAAAGAGACACCACGAAGAAGACTATGGGAGAGAAAAAGATGACAAGCGAAAAAACAGTTATTCCCCAAAACCTAGTGCTCACATCGGGGTCCTTCCTTAATCTGCTAAACACGTTGGTTAATACCTTTGGTAGTGCAGGAGAGTCCATGATCTATCAGATGGGTCATGAGAACGGTATGGTGTTTTGCAGAGAAGTAGTCAGTAAGATAAATAATGAGGGCGAATCCCTAGAAAACTTATTTGAGATGGTGATAAACTCTGCTAGCCAAATAGGATGGGCAAACATGGTGGTTGAAGAGTTTAACCCCCAAAACGGTAAAATAAAGGTAGTCTTACAGGACAACGCATTCAAACATTTCTGCCTAAGACTTAACATGCCCCAGTGCTTCTTCCTCCGAGGATACATATCAGGAATCATAAAAGAATTGACCAATGTGGACTATCAGTTCAGTAGAAGCGAATGTTATGCCCACGGAGACGAACACTGTTCTATTAGACTAGTAGCTGAGGATTAAACGGAGTACTTTCTCAGCGGGCTCCAATTGGTTTGTCTTCATCGAAAGTATCCACGTAACCAATCCTACGGGTAATTATAATATTTTGACCCTTATGGAATCTGTTTTATTCATCGATAAACAGGTAGAATTGTTGATCAAGTTTGAGTGATTTTGATGTAAAGATTTCTAACGCAAGGATTGTTGATGGTAAAAACAAGGAATATATTGGCAGCATCGGCGTGAAAGATGGGAGAATAATCGAGACCGGAAAAGTAACCGGTGATGCTGAACGCGAGATAGACGCATCGGGACTATATGCCCTACCCGGGTTCGTAGACCCTCATAGCCACGGAGACTGGGGTTTTGCATGGTATCCAAACTGTGAAAGCGCGGTAATGCAGGGATGTACAACTGTCGTTGCTGGTCAGTGTGGTTTGAGTCCTGCTCCTCTCTGTGAGTATGTTCAGGCTCCCGGGGTTCTCTGGGATGAGGTATACGAAAAAGATCCATACCTGTACCATGGAAAGAGTCTCCACAAGCTAGAGGACATTAATGAGCTTCATGAAGCCAAGTTTGGGTGGAAGATCGAGTACAAGACCATGGGTGATTACTTTGAGCTACTCAGAAAACAGGGAATAGGCATCAATTATGTTCCCCTTGTTGGACATGGAACCATCAAGTACTGTGTGATGGGCGAGGACTATAAACGAGAAGCCAAACCAGAAGAGGTCTCCGAGATGAAGGAGCTGATCCATCAAGCCATGGTTGAAGGATGCAGAGGTTTCAGCGTCGGACTGGATTATGATCCCGATGTCTTTGCTTCAAAGGAGGAGATTGATGAATGTGTTGCTGTACTCAAAGAATACGATGGTATTTACGTCCCCCACTGGAGAAGAACAGGACGAAGACGTAATATCAAGATGGGCTCCTATAGCGCAGAACCCATCGAGGGAATCAAAGAAGTAATCGAGACCGCACGCAAAACCAGAGTCCGATTAAACATCGCTCACCTTGCACCCGGCTGGCATGCGGTTCCCCCTATGACGCCGTTGATAGGCGAAGCAGTTGGAAAAGCAACCCTGAAGCCTATTGATGATGCACTTGAGGCGGGCTTGGACATCAACTTTGATCTTATCCCATGGGAGTGCTGGGAGCCTTTCCCATATCTCTGCAGCTTGCACTTCACCCAGTGGCTAAGGCTTCTTGGTAGCCGAGAAAAACTGGTTGAGTGGCTGAAGGTTGATGAGTTCAGGCAAAAGGCATGGGACGAGATAGAAGAAGGCAAACTCTTCCAGAGACTAGTCATCAACCCATGCGTGAACCTACACTGGGCGGAAAACTTCAAGATAGTGACCCATAAAAACCCGGAATACGCGGGCAAAACACTAGCTGAGGCAGCAAAGATACATGGGAAAGATTCATGGAACACCCTATGCGATCTAATTGTACTTGACCCAGATAGTATGGGGGCTCACACCGATTACCGTGGAATTGAGGCACAGATGATGGAGTTCTTCAAACACAGGCTAGGTACAGCGGGACTGGACGTTGGAATCAGGGATGACAAGGATGTGATGAACAGAAATCCACCATATGCCACACCGCTACCCGACACATTCAGCGGCTACCCCAAGTTCTTCATGCGATACGTACGAGACAGCGACTTCCTAACAATGGAGGAAGCAGTCCAGAAGACATCAACTATACCCGCCAAGACATACAAGCTAAAGGACCGTGGTACCCTGCTACCCGGTGGCTACGCGGACATCGTGTTGATGGACTTGGAGAAACTGGATCACACTGGGCACCCAGAGTTGACCACTACCTACCCCACGGGCATTCCCTATGTCTTGGTGAACGGTAAGGTTGTAGTGGAAAATGGTGTTCACACGGGGACAAGACCCGGTGTCATCCTCACAAGAGAAGCATAGACATGATTCTGAACATCACATCACCAAAAACAACCGAGATAAGATAACCCACCAATAAAACAACAATATACGGCAGGGTCGATGAGACCCAGACCCTTTTCACCCCCCGCTCACGCAGATACCTGAAGACTTTCCATGCCTCATCATCATCAAAAATATCCGGTCTCAACACAAGCTCGCCCCTAACCTCAAGCGGGTACTCAAATGGTGGTCCTCTAAGGGATTTTACTGGTATGTTTCTACCAGTAAACAATAACGCGATCTTCTTAACTACCGATATATCCTCGTGGCGTTCGAATAGGTTCGCGTTACTCGACTGAGCAAGGTTAGCTATGAGTGTGTAGAAAGCCATCAATACTCCTGCGATAGCCGAGTTTGCTATCATTGTAAACGAGAACAACAAGGGTGTATATCCAATGTATCCGAATAATGGTGTTCTTGGATGTATCACTGATAATGCTACGAATGCGATCAGGTCAGCTTCACCGAAGAGGCTCAGATACCAGAGAATTCCCGATAAAATAACCATGAACCCGATATTATACAATGCCCCTGTAGCTGATAGGTCTCCAACGATTATCTCGTAAGCGTCAATCAGCAATCCTATTCCAGCGGGTATTATCCATACAATATCATGAATTTCACGTGTCTTGATGTCCTTGTAAGATGCATAGCCCAACATCGCTAACGCGATTAGCACCCTAATATAATCTAAAGTGAGTGCAAAGGGGCTCATGCCCTGTGTTTGTCCCCTTGGTTTTTAACTTTTATAGCTTATAGATATGAGTTTTTACGGTGCTCAAACCGAGACCATATTTTAAAATTTTCAGTACCGTATATTGGGGAGTGCTTGTGGGAGATATTAATGAAAACTTAATTTGAAATTGACCTGAATAAGGACTCGAAAAAGGGTATTGGTGTTAGAAAATTTGTTGAAGAATTAGTGTTAAGGCTTGGGTTGGTTCTATGGCTTTTTGTATCGCTGGTAATATTGATGGGTAAAAATACCCATTTGTGAAAGCTAGTGTTAGTTGACCTATGTTAGGGTTATCTGGATCAAGAGAATTTTTATGGATATAATTAAAAACAAGTAAACCCAAAAAAATGCTAGCTCCAACGTGTAGCATATTTAATGGCTTTTCCTGTAGAAACCATACTTCTACAAAAAAACTTCCTAAGACGCCTACCATACACGACACTAAGAAACCTATTTGCCAAAGTAGCCTCTTTTTTCTTATCTCATCATTCTCTTCTTTTACACCTGTAAACAGTTTCGGATAGAGTATCCCTGACATAAAACCGCCTCGTTAGATAATTTGTTATGAATAATATCAATAGTAACTGTCACTATCGAAATAAAGTTACAGTGACATTACAGAGAAAATCTATAGAAAAACCACCTTACTCGTTGCTGCTGCGTAAGCACTACGACGAGAATAATATCAAAGGGTAAAGTGAAATAGATATGTCATTAAACTCGTTTTGGGCACATGGAGTTTCCATTGTACCCGAATTGACAAAAGAATTTACTGACACAGATAATGGGCTATATATGAGACGTGCTGGTTGGGGCACTTTAATTAAACAAAAAGGAGGCTCTGGCAATTGGTTCCATATCCCAATTCCCTCCCCATCGTTTCTAGATAGTGAAAGAACATATCTCCACGGGGCATGGCTTAGATTTAAGATAAACACTCAGGCTGTTATTCGAAATATACATGTACGTCAAAATAATAGAAACAGCGAAATGCCTCATCTTTTCAGAAAAGACGATTATACGATTGCGGGTCAGGATACAACACACTATGTGAATTTTGGTAGAAGGATAAACTGTCATGGACCCATAGTAATTAGTATTTATGTTTGGTTTGAAAATGATGAAGGTGAATTACTCTTCACAGGTGCAGGCGCATGTTTTCACGAGTCTTAATCAAATCAATTATGCTTAAGCTATAATATCAAATTTATTGAGAATTCTAACTTTTATAGACCCATCGCAGAGAAAGGGTATGCTTTACCATCTAAGAAGACAGGATAAAGAGATCAAAGACCCCGAGAATCTCAAGAAGATACTAAAAGAGACCAACTACGTCACACTCGCGTTGGTGAAAGAAGGTGAACCATACCTCGTATCACTCAGTCACAGCTATGATGAAGCAGAGAACTGCATCTACTTCCACAGTGCTTCAGAGGGCAAGAAACTTGATTATATGAGAGCCAACCCAGTGGTGTGGGGGCAAGCCTTGCTTGATCATGGATACCATAAGGGAGAGTGTAGCCACCTTTATGCATCAGTTATGTTTCGGGGAGAAATCGAGTTTATCGAGGACACTGAGATCAAGCGTCACGTGTTCAAGACCATGATTAACCAGATTGAGCCTGAACCTGAATCTATCATGGATCGTATGATAAACAGTGAAGGAATCCCGTCAACAGTGGTTGGTAGAATCCTTATAGAGTACATGACTGGTAAGAAATCAGCTGAGATCAGTCTCTAATTCTTTTTTATTGTATATTGTTTTATCCTCAGAATTAGTATCATATTTAGGTGACAGTGTTGAGAATTGGTGTCGCATCTTTTAGTCATGAAACCTGTACGTTTTGCCCAAAACCCACAACTGTAGAGGATTTCGAGGCTGGAGGCGTTGAATATGGTAGAGAAGTACTTGAACGGAGCCGAGGAATCCCCAACTACATCAACGGATTCATCCTAGCATCAGAAGAGGAAGATAACATAGAGCTAGTGGGGCTACTTGCAGCTAGAAAAAGCCGCGGAGGCAGTAGCGGAAGCTGGCTCACAACAGAGTGCTTCGACAAGTACAGCAAAGGCATAGCAGAAGAACTGGAGAAAAATGGTCCAGTTGATGGTGTTTTACTAGCCCTGCATGGCGCAATGGCTGCAAAAGGATACATGAAACCCGAGGCAGAGATAGTCAGACGATGCAGAGAGGTCGTTGGACCAGATGTACCGATAATGGTTACACTTGATCTTCACGCCAATGAGGACCATGAACTAACTGATGCTGCGGATGGAGTATTCATCCTAAAGACCTATCCCCATGTTGACAGCGAGGAGATAGGCTACACAGCAGCGAAATGCTTGATTAAGACACTTCGCGGGGAGTTGAAACCGGTTATGAGTATCAAGAAGCCGGGGATCATCACACCGAGCGTATATCAGGGAACCGGCGAGTACCCAGCCAAAGATATAATGGAACGTGCGAAGAAGTGGGAGATTGATGAACCGGAGTGTATCAGTGTTAGTGTAGCTTTTGGTTTCGCATATGCTGATGTGCCTGATGTCGGGGCGACTGTGATAGCCATAACCGATAATAACATACAATTAGCAGACAAAATTACAAAAGATGTCTCAGATTACATTTGGAGTCTACGGGAGCCATTCGCGGGTAAAAAGCTACCCAAGACAAAAGAAGGCGTCAAAGAAGCGATACAGCTAACAAAAAAGGACAAGACTCCCGTGATAATCGCTGACCACAGTGACCGCATTGGTGATAGCACCTGGATACTAAAGGAACTAATTGATCAAGGTGCAAGTAATTTCTGTGTAGCCACCATCTCTGATGAAAAAGCGATCAAAACAATCAAGCAAAACGCTGCATTAGGCGAGAAGGTAACCGTTAAGGTTGGAGGTAGAACCGGAAAATACGCGGGTGAACCTGTGGAGATACCTGGAGAGGTTACTTTCCTCGATGAATGCCAATACGTGTTATCGGGTCCCATGAGTCACGGTGACACACGAAAACTTGGTTATACGGCTGTACTGAGCTTTGGGGATAATAACCACGTAATACTAACACCAACATTACATCAGGTACTAGATGATGCGATTTTTCCCGCCGTCAATCTGAGCCTCGACGACCTAGACATAGTGGCAATAAAGTCCAGAGTACATTTCCGAGCATTCTATAATGACCATGCGGGCAGTATCGTTGTCATTGATGCCCCAGGACTGGGACCAGCTGATGTAAGCCAACATACATACAAAAACATCCCCAAGAACCTATATCCCTTGGTAGAATCCTAGAAAAGTTCCTTTTTTCTTATTTTTCACTCTTTTACGATAGAATCCTTTATAGAATCAGGAACCAACTTTTCATGCGAATAATAAAATGGCTGCCGATGAAAACACGGACCTCAACAACACCGAACAAGAAACCAAACACTACTGTGATCAATGCGGAACAGAATATCATGAAGGCGACATGTACTGCCCCAAATGCGGTGCGCAACTCATGAAACCCACAGGACAAGGATACATTGAGCTAGCTACATGGACTCAACGATTCATCGCGTTAATCATAGACGGGATGATACTAGGCATACTACTGAGTTTCCTGAACCTACCGGGATACCGAATGGTACAGGGTGTAAACGTAACATTCGGACTCAACAACATACTAGAGTTCCTCTACTTCATGTTCATGGACCATTACTATGGTCAAAGCATCGGCAAGAAAGTGATGAACCTAAGAATCACAAAGGAAGGCGGAGCACCTCTAAGTCTCATAGACGCAGCCATCGAGGCATTCGGTAAAGTGTTCCTACTGCCTTTTGACTTCCTTATCGGCTACTTCATGTACCGTGACAAGAACCAGCGGCTATTCAACTACCTTTCGGACACTGTTGTAATCCGCGAAGAATAAAATAACGTCCATAAATATGGGCAAAATATTTTCAAATATATAAAAATAGGGTATGGAGGAGTTTACAGAACGAATTTAGTCATCTCATCCTGTAATCTAGATGCAATGTCTTCTAGCTTAGACGCGTTATCCGCTAGTTGATTCATCGCCGCTGTCTGTTCTTCAACAGACGCAGTGTTTTCCTCAACGCTTGCAGCAGACTCCTGTGCTATGCTGGCAATCTCGTCGATAGCATTCACCACTGTCTCGATGGCGCTTACACCTTGGTTAACGCCTGTGATGGTTTGGTTAATGACCTCAACTCCAGATGATGCCTCCTTCGCAGATGAGCGAGCAACCTCAATAGCTGATTTTCCATTCTGCTGGACATCACCAACTGATTTCAGTGTGTCTTCAGCTGCTTGGTTTGTCTGCTCTGATAGCTCCCTGACTGCATCTGCTACTACTGCGAAGCCTCTTCCTGCTTCACCTGCTCTAGCTGCCTCTATGGCCGCGTTTAGGGCTAGTAGCTGAGTCTGGTTAGCCACATCAGTTACGATATTAGCTAGATTACCGATCTCCTCAAGGGAAATATCCATGTTCTCAACAGTATGTGTGGTTGTTTCCATCGCCGCCATGATCTGCTGGATACTTGCACCTGCTTTCTCGCTGTTTGCTCCAGTCTGCTGCAGTACCGCAGCTAGCTGGCTTGCATTGTTGCTTGACTCTTGTGATAGAGTTGAAAGCTGTGCCGCTCCATTAGCTATCTGCTGTGTAGCAGATGCTACTTGTTGCATACTGGCGTTCACCTGTTGCGTTGTAGAGCTAAATTCTTGACTCATAGCTACTACCTCGTCTGATGCTCCACGAACGTTTCTGATGAGAGACGCTGTGCTATTCACCATGTCCTTGATTGCACGTATGACTTCACCAATCTCATCATCTTTCTCCTGTGCTTCAAACTCATGGTTGAGTTTTCCCTCCGCTACTATCTTAGCGTCTGAGACTAGGAGTGTGAGTGGCTTGGTGAATCTGTTGATCATAAAGTATCCGATTACTAGGCTTAATGCTCCGATTCCTCCTGCTATCAACATTGTACTGCTTCTGATGGAGTTACCATATGCATTAATGGACTTTTCAAGATCAGTAACGAATGCGTTGATGGGGCTGAGTACTACTTCGCTCTTCTTTGAAGCTAGTATGATGTGTTCGTTTACGTCATCTGATACAGCGTATCCTGTAAGCACATCTTCTTCATCCTCATCTGTCTCGTATACGTAGCCGTGGTCCTCGCCTGCTAGGATGGCTGCAACCGATGATAGGCTGGATAACTTGACTCCTTTATTATTGATCTTGCTTGTGTCTGACTCAGACGTTGCTACAATAACCCCTTCATTGTTTACGATTTTAACCTCGTATACATCAAAGGTCTCAGGTGTAACAAAGTCCTTTATGAACTCACCGTAATCAAAGACTGCCTTCATCTGACCAAGATATTCTCCCGTATCCGGATCAACAATCTGTCTAATAATCTCGACTCCCCAAGTTTCTGTACTATCATCCCAAGCAACCTCACTGATATAGAGCCCATCTTCAGAGTTGGAACACTCTCTATACCAACCCTCTCCACCGGGAGCAGGGTCATGCCTCTTATAGTACGGTTCTCCGGTGCTATCTAGGAAGACTCTCCAGTCATCTGGTCCCTGATCAAAGTCTCCAGTAACTCCATTTGCTGCAATTACGTAGCCACGGTAGTCTGTGAAGAATATCTCTGGGAAAGTGCCCAATTCATTTGATAGTCTGATTAAGTACTTTGATGCCTCCGGATCCAAGTCGTTGCTGACGTCGCCATCGCCAACTGCTTCACCTTCCTCATACTGGCGTGTAGCTGAAGCGCTCCATTTCTCATATAATTCTTCTAAAGAATAGTCCTTCGCCATTCTCGCTGTATTGATGACTGTTGGTGATTTAACCCAGGTATCAACCATATCATACTGGTTTGTCATCTGGTGATCTAGTGATTCTTTGATGCCTATGGCAATATCCTTGACGTCTGTACCAACGGTGTTCTTCAACTGGTCGTGGCTTGTCCCTGACGTTGCTTCACCTATTTGCTGTATTTGTAGTGAAGTGAATAGGACTATAGCCCCTGAGTTTAGAACTAGACTCAAAAGTATTATGCCAAAAAGCATATTCCTCATTTTCATTTTTCTTCAACTATCCCCAAAACCAGATTTAATTTAGTGGTGTGTGTGGTTCCCTTTATCATAGGTAAATACTAGACTGTGGATAATAATTACTGGTTTAACTAAATTTCATTAAACAACAGTTAATATTGGAAAATATTTCAATATTCATATAAAAGTGGAACAAATTACCAAATGGTAACCTGTTCTCCCGCGAAATCAAACATCAAACATCGCAGGATGCCGAAGATGCCAATCAGTCCTATTCTGGTACATCTTAGCAATACTCAATATGATGTTCTCGTCATATGGTCTTCCCATGAACTGGATTCCAGTCGGTAAACCCTCATCGCTGAAGCCACTCTGTACCCCTAATGACGGTAGTCCAGCTCCGTTTCCAACTGCGCCCATGATGTCTCCCTGTGCCCATGGTCGCTTGACAGGGAACGGCTTGTCTATTGGGTGCGCTGTGGTTCCGCTTGTAGGCGCGATAACCGCATCATATGGCTCCATCACGTCCTCTGCTATTTTACACATCTTTCTCCGAAGTCTAAGCGCTCTTAGATAATCCTTGGCGAGAACCTGTGAACGTGCATATGGGCCATATCGGTCCTCTGGTGCTGTTAGTTCTGATGCTAAGCCTTTCTCTGTGAACTCATCAAAGGCTGCGGCTGCTTCTCCACTTAGTATTGCTCTCGTCACCGCCTCATAGGGGTAATCTGGGAACTCGATCTCCTCGATTGTACAATATTTTTCCAGTGTTTTCATGGCTTGTTTGAAGTTTGCTACCACTGCCTCATGTTTTCCCTCAAGATAATCCTTGATTACAGCGAGTTTATAGTCTCGTTCCTCAGGCTGATACCGCCATTTCTCCGGATATGTGCTCTGATCGGCAGAGTCTGGACCGCTGATAGCCTCCAACACCAACCCACAGTCATCGGCGCACTGACACAATGGACCTAGCTTATCGAGAGTCCAGCTGAGCGCCATAGCACCATATCTGCTCACTCGTCCATAGGTGGGTCTGAGTCCCGCTACTCCACAGTTGTTACTTGGGCTCAGTATGCTACCCCATGTCTCGCTGCCTATAGCAAAGGGGACTAGTCCAGCTGATACCGCTGACCCTGAGCCGCTACTACTTCCACCGCTCCAGTGTCGTAGGCTCCAAGGGGTAGCACATGGACCTGTGAAGCTGGCGTTTGGCTGTCTGTACCCCATTCCCCCCGCTAATTCAATCATGGCGAGTTTTGCGACAAGTACAGAACCCGCTTCCTCAAGTTTTTTTACGACGGTTGCATCATAATCGAATCTTTGTTCTCGGAGGGGATATGCGCCCCATGTTGTGGGGATTCCCCCCGACGTTGCTAGAAGATCTTTGACACCCCATGGGATTCCGTGTAGAGACCCCCTGTTTTTACCTGATTTGAGCTCTTCTTCGGCTTTTTCCGCTTGTTTCATGGCTCTTTTTTCGGTGATGGTTACGACGCATTTGAGAGTAGGTCCATGTTCTTTCAGTCGATTGATACTGGTTTCTGCTAGTTCTGTTGGTGTTGTTTCCATGTTTTGGAGAGCTTGTGATAGTTGTGTGATGGTTTTGTAGATCACTGTCTATCCTTCCTGTATGGTTTGAAGACGCTGTATGGCTCGTCGCTGTTCAATAATGGTATGCTTCTTAGCTGTTCCAGCACCTTGATCATTGGGTCAAGGCTCGTTTCGATGGCTGCTAGCTGGTCTTCTGTGAGGTGGTCACCGTAGAGTTCCTTTACTCTTTTGTACATGTGGTCTTTTTCTGAATCTGTCATAGTATTTGGTTGGATTCAGGGGCTTAATGTTTTCCTTGACATGGGTTATTGCTCTATAATTTTCATATAGGCTCTCGTGTTCCCGTATTCGAATTGACGTCAGAGGTCCTTCCCCCTAGTGACAAGTACGTTGTCCTGCATATTGATGATGAGTCAGAGCAGTTGTTCTTCGCTAAGACCTTCATAGAGGAGGCTGACCCTGAACTCGAAATAGTATCTGTGAGGACTCCTGATGATCTCATGGAACATCTGGATACCGGTGTGGATTGTATTGTCTCGGACTATGTCATGCCCGATGTAAACGGGATGGACCTCTGTAAGCTTGTGAAAAGTAAACGAAACATCCCTTTCATCATGTATACTGGTAGAGGAAGCGAGGTAGTAGCCGAGGCAGCCTTCCAAGCAGGCGTAGACGATTATGTGCGCAAGGAAGCAGACCCAAGCCATTACCAGTTATTGGCTCGACGTATTAAGAGCCACGCCGAGACACATAGAAGGAAACGTGAGGAAAACAGGTATCAAGAGCGTCTTGAGGGTGTAAGGGAGATTCTTCCCGTTATCTCTTCAGCCAACACTTTGGATGATGTAACCATCAGAACATTGAGTGTGCTTGATGAAGTCATGGGGTACAGTTGTAGCTGTTTTTGGTTAATCGATGATGATGTATCTGTCCCTGTTAAGCGGATGGGTGGTTCTCCGAGGTTATCATTGAGTGTTGATGAACTCAAGGATGGTATTACTCAGAGGCGGCTGGATAATGGCTATGTTTTGATTGTACCTTTGTCTATGGATATCGTTTATGGGTATCTTACGGCATATCAGGCAAAACCCTTCGATCAGACTGATTACCCTTTGATGGAAGCCATCAGTCTACTAGTAGGACAAGCGGTAAACAGGGTAAAACAGGTTGAAACCATAAGCGCATCAGAGAAACAGTTCAGAAATATAGTGGAAAACGTCCAAGATGTTATCGTTTTAACAAAACCAGAAGGCTCAATCAACTATATCTCACCATCCGCTGAGATATTTCACTTCAAACCAAGTGAACTAGTGGATAACATGTGGGGGGAACTTGTGTTAAATGAAGACCTGGATAAGATTGCAGATTTCTATAATAGTTCAATCTCCGGGGAAAAAGGCAAGATAAACGAGTACAGGATACAAGGTGGAGACGGGGAAATTTATTGGGTGAGCCATAGCTGGGCGCCTGTTGTTGTTGATGGCGTTGTAAAGCAGGTGGTTAGCGCTGTCAATGATATTACTTGGAGAAAAAGGATAGAAAACACATTATACACGAGTCTTGATGAGCTTGAGAAGGTGAACCGAGATCTCAACGATTTCACACATATCGTCAGCCACGACCTCAAGGCACCTTTGATGACCATCGAGAGCTTTAGCGATTTCCTCTTGGAAGATTATTTTGATGTACTGGACGAGAATGGGCAAGAGTACCTTGATTCCATCCTTAAGGCATCAAATAATATGCGTGAACTCATCGATAACTTACTAACCCTATCTCGTGTCGGTAGGATAAACACCGATTACAGCGAGGTAGACCTAGGTGAACTTTTAGCCGAGGTACAGGAGGAGCTTAAGCCCCAGATAGAGATGAAACAAGCCATCGTAACTGGGTATGATTTGCCTGAGTTGGTTACTCAAAGAACATGGATCAAACAGGTATTGATGAACCTCATCGGTAATGGCATCAAGTTTAACGAGACAAATCCACCAAGAGTTGAGATAACATGCACAGAAACCGAGACAGGATACCAGTTCAAGGTCAGGGATAACGGAATAGGTATCCCAGAAGACCAACATGAGCATCTCTTCAAGCTATTCCAACGCCTCGAACACACCAATCATTATCCGGGAACCGGTGCAGGGCTCAGTATCTGTAAGAAGATAATTGAGTCTCTGGGCGGCGAGATATGGGTTGAGAGTCAGGAGGGCTACGGAAGCTCGTTTATTTTCACGGTTCCGGACGCTGAATTAGGAGAAGTAACTGATTCTCAGGTAACTCAAGCCATCCATGTAGATGGATTGGTGGAGCGGTAATGACGATCCGTAACACAGATTTTAGGCGGATAATGCTTTTTATGGGAAATATCTTGGGTCTGGCATACATGAAGCGCACAATTATAGGAGGTAGTGTGTATGAGTGACAGAGTCTACCATGTTTTAATGGTCGAGGACAACCTTAACCACTACAAGATACTCCAGCGCTTCATCAAGAAATCAGGAAAACCCATAGAAGTAGACCACGTAGCTTCAGCACACGAGTTCTTTAACGTGTTTTTGGCGAAAAACTACGATCTTTTAATGCTTGATTATAATCTAGCTCAGTATACTGGGCTCAGTATATTGCAGAAACTCAACGAACTAGATGTTATAACGCCTATTATCATGGTTACTCAGCAGAAAGACCCTGAGATAGCAATTAACGCTATGAAGATGGGTGCTGTTGATTATATTATCAAGAGTAAGGAGAACTTTGAGCATCTTCCAGACAAGATCATCGCGTATGTCTCTGATTATGAGCATGAGTTAGCCACCAATGATGTGTACAAGCTAAAGAGGAAAAATCTCCTCAGAAACCCCGAGGTACGGGAAATGATGAAGTACCTCATCACCAACAAAGAAACAGAACTAAGACCAAAATCAAGCACCTACCACTACTATTCTCCCGGACACATCGAGATGGAAATGGAGCGCGAAAACCTGGAGAAGATACTCCAGATATTGACCATCAACAAGATGATGGTGAAGAAGCCCATCGGTGTTAAGGTGGCTTGTCCACGTTGTGATAGTGACGATGTAGTTGCTGCACCGGTTTGCCCCAAGTGTGGTGGCAAGGTTTTCGTAAAGAATACTCAGGGCGGTGATGAGCCATTACGATGTTTAAGTGGATGTGGTGAGACCTTCAGTGAGGTTAAGACCGCCTACAAGTGTAACAGCTGCTTCAAGGAGTTCAAGCAGGAAGATAGCCGTTACAAGCACATATACGTGTATGAGGTAAACCAGCAGATGCTTACTGAGTTCAAAAACGCCTTAGCTAGCAATGATGAGATGCAGCTCTGGCAAGAAAAAAATAAACAGTATGCCCAGAATCTCGAAAGCACCAAACAGATGCATGAAGAAATTAGAACACAGCTTCGTGCTTTGATTGAGCAACAGATTAAAAAAGATTAGATTAGGCTTGAGCCTCGTATAGCTCAGTATCATTCACTGCTTTGACGAGAGCCTCTGTGGTGACGTTGTCTTCTGCTTCGATGACAGCGATTCCTTTCTTGTGATCAGCTTTTGCGGATTTAACTCCAGGAACTGATTCAAGAGCCTTCTTGACTCGCATCTCACAGTGGTTACAAGTCATTCCTTTTACTTTTAGCTCGATATGCTTCGACTTAGTTCACCTCAAAACCTTCTTTGAACCGTTAATAATAAACATGCAGTGATAGTTTATACCACGCCATTTTTGATAAATAATTGTGAGTAATCCAGAGGAGAAATCTAAGATTCTCGTTATACCTGTAAAGGGGATGCATTGCGCTACCTGCGCTCAGAGCATCAGTAACAACTTGTACAAGCGAGAAGGTATACGAAAAGCTGACGTTAATTATGGTACAGAGAAGGCTGTCATAGAGTATGATCCAGATAAGGTCAACCTTGATGATATAGCTGAATCAATACGGGAACTGGAATACGAGCCAGTTATGCCGGGAGACTCCGAGATCAGAGAAGTTACCATGCGTATAACGGGAATGACTTGTGCCGCATGTGTCGCAGCCGTAGAAAAAGCCCTTGAACGGGTACCCGGTGTCAAGGAGGTAGTAGTAAACCTTGCAACAGAGAAAGCCTTTGTCAAGTATGATCCCAAACAAGCGAGCATAGTTGACCTGCGTGAGGCTGTTCGCAGTCAGGGATATGATGTAGCCGACGAGGAAGAGGTTGATGTCTATGAGCAGGAGCTTGAGAAATCGAGGCAACGGATGCTACGCAGCTGGTATTTTACTATTCCAATTATGATCTGGATGATTCCTCACATGTTCTTCGGGGTTGCTTGGCCAAATCATATGATATTCAACATAGGAATGACTGTGCTCAGCGCTCCCGCTATCTTTTGGGTAGGGTGGCCTACCATCAAGTCAGCTATTGCAGCAGTAAAACATGGTACTGCCAACATGGATGTATTGATCGCCATGGGTACAGTGATTGCATGGCTTACGGGTCCAGCCAGTTTCTTCACTCCCTTGTTCAACTATGCTGGTAGCAGCACCATGATATTGAGCTTCAACCTCACCGGTAAATATTATGAGGCTTTGGCGAAGGGTCAAAGCAGCCAAGCGATACGCCAGTTGTTGAAAATGGAGGCGAAATCAGCGCTTTTACTTGTTGATGGCGAGGAAAAAGAGGTTCCATTAGAGCTAGTGAAATCCGGTGATGTCATGATTGTAAAGCCCGGTGAGAAGATACCCACCGATGGTGTGGTCATCAAGGGTGATAGCAGTGTTGATGAGTCAATTGCAACTGGGGAATCCATGCCTGTAGCAAAGCATGTTGGAGACGAGGTTATCGGTGCTACCGTTAATCAGGAGGGTCTACTCAATGTTGAGGCGACAAGAATCGGTAAAGACACCTTCCTTGCTCAGATCATCCGGATGGTTGAGGAGGCTCAGGGCACAAAGGTGCCTATTCAGAAGTTCGCTGATGATGTGATAGCCATATTTGTGCCTACTATCATCGGTATCGCTTTCCTTACATTGGTTGCTTGGGTGCTGATACCCGGTCCATTGAACCGAGTACTGGCATGGGGCGCAGTTTTCATTCCATGGGTTGACGTAACACTACCACAGGTGATGCTGGCTATCAGCGCCATGATAAGCGTCTTGGTTATCGCTTGTCCCTGTAGTCTCGGTTTGGCTGTGCCTACTGCTTTGATGGTGGGTACTGGTATGGGTGCCCGTAACGGGATTTTGATCAGGCGCGGTGAAGCCATCCAGACCATGAAGGAGATCAAGGCAATCGTGCTCGACAAGACAGGCACTATCACCAAGGGACAACCAGAGGTTACAGACATCATTGGCGATGATAAAATTCTCTATTATGCAGCAAGCCTAGAACAGGGCTCAGAGCATCCCTTAGCACGGGCGATAATTCGAACCGCGATGGAGCGAAAGATCGAGCTTACCCAGCCCAACGAATTCAAGGCATTGCGTGGGGAAGGAGTAACTGGCAAAATAGATGATAAAACGGTCATCGTTGGTAAGCCCACTCTTCTACAAAGCTTCCCTGATGATCTAAAGGATGAGTTCAGTAGGCTACAGAGAGAAGCTAAGACCGTGATGGCGGTTGGAGTAGACGGTGAACCCGCTGGAATCATCGCTGTCGCTGACACGTTGAAGGATGACTCGGTGCTTGCCTTGAACGAGTTGAAGAAGATGGGTATGAAGACCATCATGTTGACAGGCGACAACAAGGCAACCGCAGAAGCCATCGCAGCTCAAGTAGGCATTGATGATATTTACGCTGAGGTTATGCCCGACGAGAAAGTCAGGGTGGTTATCGACGCTCAGGAGAAGTATGGCATGGTGGCGATGGTGGGTGACGGTATTAATGATGCCCCGGCGTTAGCTCAAGCAAACGTTGGTGTTGCTATCGGAACTGGAACTGATATCGCGATAGAGTCTGGTGACATTATACTGGTTCGAGGAGACCTAACAGGGTTGGTCACTGCGATTAACTTGAGTAACGCTACTTTCGATAAGATTCGTCAGAACCTGTTCTGGGCGTTCTTCTATAACGTCATCAGCGTACCAATCGCGGTACTCGGCTTACTACACCCAGTAATCGCAGAGTCAGCCATGGCGCTAAGCAGCGTATCAGTTGTAACTAACGCGAACCTCTTACGACGTAGAAACATCAAGCCAAGTTACACAAAATAAGATTAGAAAAAAGGTTTGGGATAGAGTTTTTCTCTATCTTAGTTTGGACAGACGCCGTTGTTGCCGTTACCGCCACGGTTTCCGCTTCCGCGTCCACCGTATTGACCACCGCTTCCACTGCCATCACGTAGCTGTTGTCCATGAGGACCCTGTGAGCCATAGTGTGGTCCACTCCATTGTGGAGCGTCGATGCCCCATTCCTGTAGCTGGTTGGCTTTCATTTCCCTGATCTCTTCCTGTGAGGCGCCTGCTTCAAGCATCTCTTGGGTTTGTTCAGCTAGCTGGGTCTGCTGTTCCTCTGTGAGCTGTGACCAGAATCCCCTGCCGTTCATGAGACCAAGGACACCGGTTCCGTCGCATACAGGTGTATCATCGATGACGGAGTCGTCTTGTGCTAGGGCGAATCCTATTCCGCCCATGACTATCGCGATTACCGCGAGCAGTCCGAGTATTGTATTTTTCTTTGTGTTCATTTGTTTCACAGGCAGAGCATCCGCAAAGTGCTTATAATGGATTTTCCAAGTTCAGTCCAGAGTTATTCCCAAATCTCCCCTAATTCAGCCAGAGTTCAGGTGAAGAGGTTTTTTTACTACAATAATCCAATCTATGGTATCTTGAAGCCTCCTCGTAAGAAGTATTTCAACTATATCATTCAGTGGATGATTGGCGGTACACGAGGAGGACTAAACAGAGCCAGAATAATCAGTACCCTAGCTGATCAACCCCTGAACGCACATCAACTAAGCCAAGAACTAGAACTGGATTACAGCACCATTCGTCATCATGTTGAGGTGATGGAGAAGAATGGTTTGGTTACGAGTCTTGGTGATGGTTATGGCATGGTCTATTTGTTGACTGATGATATGCTGGAGAATTATGGTTTCTTCGAGGAGATTTGGGAGAAAATTGGGAATAAGGAGAAAAAGAGTGATGAGGATGGAGACATAGATGAAGGAGAATAGGAGCCTCACCGGTATCATAGCAGTAGCTCTGATCATAGGTGTTGCTGCGTACTTGATAGCCATACAGGGTAATTATACAACGGGACATGGTATGGGTCAACATCAAAACGACCTAGCCATCTACTATACTTTCAAGGCTGTACTGGCAAGTGTGAACGCTTTCCTGTTGATTGTTCTCTCCTCGATCTACTGGAAGGTTTACAGTGACACTGGTTTAGAGTTCTCCCTCGGCTTAGTAATATTCTCCGTCGCCTTACTAATGTACTCTATTGTATCAAACCCATTACTGGTAAGCGTAGCCGGTTACAGGGCGTCTGGTCTCGGACCCTTCGCGATGCTCCCTGATTTATTCACATGTATAGCATCGTTTACACTGCTCTACATCAGTCGATAAATAGGCTCATTTAACAGGTAGGACAAAGTGGAAGCTTGAGCCTTTTCCCAGTCCCTCTGATTCAGCCCATATCCTTCCACCATGAAGCTCTATCAATCCCCGGCAGATACTGAGACCAAGCCCGGTGCCTACAATATTCATGCCATGTTCGATTCCTGGGAACGGCTTGAACAATAATGAAACCTGGTCTTCTGTTAATCCAATCCCATTATCAATAACGGTTACATGAATAGAATCCTGTTCCAATGTGATTGAGATTTCTATCATTGAATTATCGGGGCTAAACTTGTACGCATTATGCAGCAAGTTGACAAG
>JAHLLU010000001.1 GCA_020444005.1 archaeon | reverse complement strand
TCACAGCCTGTGGCTAGTGCCGCTCCTTTGGCGCTGTTCATCACCATCTCAAGCATAGTAGGAAGATAACTATCATCGCTGCTTCTGACACCCATCTGGAGTACTGCTCTGTCGGGGATGATATTGCTGGCTAATCCTCCTTCCTTGATTATTCCATGGATAACTGGGTTAGCGTCTCTACGTAGCTGCTGCCTGTTAGCGTGAATCGACATATAGGTAATCATAGCCGCGTTCAAAGCGTTCGCTCCACTATGAGCATCCGCTGCGGCGTGGGCGGTCTTGCCCTTGAAAGTTATCTCTGTACCTGTTACCGCTAGGAAGTTACCTTGTGCCTGACTAAGTCCTGTAGCGGGGTGGATCATGTAGCTTACATCAACGCCGTCAAAGACGCCTTCCCTCGCCATCTTCACCTTTGAACCGCCATAGGGACCATGTCCTTCTTCAGCGGGGGTACCAATGACCCATACCTCTCCGGGTAGGTCTTTCATGAGTTTGCTTACTGCGACGCCGGCACCTACTCCCGATGTTCCTATGATGTTATGTCCACATCCGTGTCCGACGCCTGGTAATGCGTCATACTCTGCAAGTATCGCAATTACTGGTCCGGGTTCCTTGCCCTTATAGACCGCTTTGAAGGCGGTGTGCATGTCGAAGAAGGGGTACTCTACCTCAAAGCCATGCTTCTTCAATGCTTCAACTAGCAGTTTACTGGATGCTTCTTCCTCGCTTCCAAGCTCAGGGTTCTTACCGATCTGGTCCTTGAGCTTTTTGAACTCGGGAAAAATCTTCTCAGATTCTTCCATAACTTGTTTTTTTAATGTCTCTGTATCGACCATGCTCATGATTGTGCCGTTTTAAGGATAAGTTTATTCCTTTTCTTTAACAGCCTCATCAGTATCCTGCTCACTTTCTAACCCCCGATTATAGATAATAGGGCTAATCAATGAGCCGAACAAAGCCGTTGTCAATACAACTGGCACTACGAGATCGGAGAATATAGTGGGATTGGTAAATTGACCTGCTCCATTTGCGAGCCTCGGTAGCTGCGAAAGCACAATAGCCGTCAACCCGTTACTGAACTCAAGTCTGCTAACCTTTGCCTCTATATCCGATAGATTTGTAATCATTCTAGTAGCCGAGACCGAGATTAACCTGATAACTCCAACAACGACAGCGATTCCTACTCCAATTAAGATATTGGTGATTTGAAGGTTCATCTGTAATCCAACAAATAAGAACAGGAACGACTTGATGAGGAAAGTTATCTCCTCATGGAAACCCCTAAGCCGTCTACGTTCTACGCGAACACGTTCATTCAGGTTAAACATCCGAGCCAAAATCGGGTAATTAGTCATAGTTATACCAAACACAAGTGCGGCTAAGGCTCCCGAACCGGGTCCACCCGCCTGTTCAGCCAAGATATAGCTGAAGAAAAGCACAGCGATGGTCATGATATAGTTAAATGGACGGTTTCTGGCGATATTCAATACCTGAACCCATATTACGCCAACACCGAACCCGATTACAGACGCGACTGTAAAAACAAACACGATGTCCTTGAGTCCTTCTATCAAGGGAACCTGTGGGGTTTCAATGAGTCTTATGAGGGTCATAGCAGTAACGATGCTTATACTATCCGTAACGATAGACTCCAACACTAGGAATAACCTGCATTGTCCAGCATCTTTGTCTTCCAAGTTGATGCAGCCTAGTATGCTGAGTACTGTTGATGTGCTTGTTCCTCCAATCATGGCACCGAGCAGTAAGCCTTCTGAGAATGTGAATAGCTGAGGGAAGATGTAGAATACCCCATACCCGATGATGAACATGGTAAATATGAAAGTGATCAATCCAAGGTAGCCGCTTTTCTCCATGTTTTCTCTGAATGTCTTTAGGTCTACGTTGAGACCAGCCTCAAACATCAAGAGGTTTAACGCCATCAAAACAAGCATGGGTGCTAGACCCGCCATCATCTCGGTATCTATCACCTTTAGTACAGGTCCAAGCAGTATGCCGAATATGATCAGCCAGAAAATATCAGGTATATGGCTCTTCGAATATAATATCCCGCTTATGTAGGCGAGGAAGAGCGTCAAGCTGATGAGAATTACGATTATATTGGCTTCCAAAAATACACTCTCTGGTTTTTGGGCTACTTGGCGTATCAGGGGTATATTCTGGGTTTAAGTCTATTGAGCGTTTAGCTCTAAACAACAATAATTTAGCTAATAAAGGCTAATCAGAAGTGGTATTACCCTTATATGCAGACAATAAAATACCGATAAGTGTAACAACGCCGCCAAATACAGCGAAACTATTAGGAGTCTCGCCAAGCAAAAGATAGGCTAATATGCTTGCACCCACCGGCTCGCCCAATAGACTCACACTAACCACTGGTGCAGAAAGGTACCTTAGTGCCCAGTTATACAGAGTATGACCAAAAATCATGGGAATCAACGCTATCAAAAAGAAGAAACCAAAAGTCCTAGCCGAGTATCCTAGGAGACTTGTCCCAGTAACAATGCTCATGGCGACTAAAGTTAACGCAGCCGCGCTGTAAACTGGCATAACATAAGTGGTCAGATCAAGACTCTTCCGGTAAATTCGTCCACCAAGAATATAGAGCCCCAGCATCACTCCCCCGATTAATGCAAGAAGGTCTCCCGTTAGATTTGATGAACCAGTGTTTGCGTCTCCCATGGCGATAATCGATATTCCAATGAAACTGACAATGATTCCTATCGTGGTTCTCTTTGTGAGTTTATCTCCTAGGAAGAAGTGGCTCACAATAGCGACGAAAATAGGGTCAACGTGGACAAAAATTACGCTACTGGCAACAGTTGTGAGACTCAGGCTAGTGATCCATGAAGCAAAATGAACCGCCAATACCACCCCCACTGCAAACAACCGTAGAATGTGTCCTGTTCCGTGTTCCCTGAGCTTTTCTAGTCCATTGTTTTTGATGAAGAATGGGGCTAGCATAGCTACGCTGATGAGCATCCTGTAAGATGCTATTGCCAGTGGTGGAGCGTCTGTCCACCGGATCAGTATGCTGGCTGTGCTTACCGCTAGTATGCTTATCAGTAATGCGATGTTCGGTGGGAGTCTGGGTTCATCGCCCATAAACTTGATCAAATCTGTCTGAGTATAAAATAGATGCCCAAGAAAACAGTTATTTCGTTGACAAAAGTGTATACGAAAAAACGTTACCAATACGGTTTTTTCCATATATTATGGTCTATTCTGGGCTGTTCTGGGGCTTCTTTTAGGGAAATAAGCTGCTTCCGGGTTTTTCTGGGGGTACCCCCCCTCCCCCTTAATTTATCTATACTGATCCATGATTTCCCTGATCTGTTTCAAGGATTTTGCCCCTACTTCCCTGTGAAGAACCTCACCCTGTTTTACAACCATAAAACAAGGCAAACCCTTCACATTGTATCTCTGGGCTATAGCCATGTTACGGTCAGCGTTCACCGTAGCAATAAGATACTCTTTTTCCTGTGCCTCAATGATCTTCAACATCTTCTTGATGGTGTGGCATGGAGGACACCATGAAGCCCAGAACTCCAATAAGACTGGTTTCTCACTGCTTAGCACAGTAGAATCGAAGTCGCGGACAGATACCTCCACTAGGTCTCATCTCCTGGTCCATAATCCTGAGCCTCTGTCTCGTAGCCTTCAGTTTTGGTGACCAATGTGGGCTTGTAGCCTTCTATTTCCCGGGTTCCGGGCTCGTATACTTCGAGGGTCATGGAAGTCTTGTGGTTTCCGTTCCACCATGTCTGTGGGAATACTGCTTCACGTATGGATTCCAGTCTTTCCCTGATCTCTGGCTTCATTAACAAGCTGAACATTCTGTCTATTTCGACCTCCAACGGAGTTGTTGGATCATAGCCGTGATCCTCGCGTAGTTTCTTGGAGACTACTAGGAATGGGTGTTCATCTGCTTCGACTCTCGGGTTTTCCACTCGCTGTATTTGGACGGTTAGTCCATGGTTCTGGCTTCCTATCTTGGCTACTATCTCGGCTAGTTCTTTTACCTTGTAGAGTTGGCTTAGCTGGTTGACTACGTCGTATTGTCCGGGTTCAGGTGGTGATGCGATTAGTCTTGTCATGCACTCCATGGCGTCTTCAAGCGCCAAGTAGCCTCTGATCTGTTCTCCTGAGCCGTATATTGTGAGGGGGATTCCTAGTACTGCTTGGGATACGAATCTGTTGATTACTGTACCGAACCATTCATCAACGTCCAGTCTTGTGCGGAGGTCTTCGTGTGCTGATACCTCAGCAGTGTGCACGCCGAAGATGACACCCTGCATGATATCATAGCTTCGGAGCCACCAGTACTTGCATGCCTCATAGACGTTGAAGGTGTCCTGTACCTTGCTTACGTGGTAGAAGCTCGCTGGGTCACGTGGTGTTAGCTCTCCGCCCATGCTCCATTCCTGTCCTTGCCAACTGATCACGGCATCAGCTGGGAACAAGCCTTCGAATATGGGGCGTCCTGTGAGTGGTGTGCCGTATTCGCCCATGGTTCCTAGTTTGATTAGACTGGCTTCTGGGCAGTGTTCTTTGATGAGGAATAGTACGCCTAGGGTTCCTAGGGTGTTGTTATGCTGTGTTTTTATGGCGTGTTCAGCGTCAACCATGCTGTAGGGTGCGCTTGGTATCTCGCCGTAGTGTATTACTGCTTCTGGGTTGGTTTCTTCGAGGAATTTACCTAGTTCATCCCTGTCTAGTAGGTCGAGTTCCCTGAAATTGATGTCTACTCCGTGTACCTCTTTCGCTGTCTTGAGTCTTGTCTCCATATCAGCTATGGGAACAACGCTCTTACTGCCTTTCTCAGCGACTGCTCGTCTTCTGAGATAGTTGTCTAGTCCGCTGACTTTGCATCCTAGTTTGGCTAGTTTGAGGGCAAGGGCCCATCCTAGGTATCCGTCTACGCCTAGTATCATTATCCGCATGTCTTTGAGTAGATAACCGTACTCGGTTTCTCTCCACTCTGGGCATTGGTCGTATGTGATGCTTGGCTCAAACATGCCTAGCTCTGGGCGTCTCGCGCATTCGATGAGGAGTCCTTCCTCACTGATCTTGTTTCTGATGTCTGAGACTGATTGTCCGCATGCGCGGAACTCTACGTTTCCTTTTAGTAGTGCAGCTGGGCAGTTCCAGCAGGTCTTGTCTTTGTTATGCAAATTTGTATCCTCCAAATTCTTTGAATAATCTTAGTGCATCCGAGATGCAGGGGTAATCCATCTCCGCTTCGCCTCGGATGTATAGGAAGGCGTCGTCCTCGGTGTGTGTTCCCGATAGGAAGTCGTCCTCGTATAGGGTTTCTTTGAATAACCCTGTCTTGAACGTGAAACCCTTGCATGGTATCGCGATTAGCTCTGGGGCCGTGCCCGTTTCAGGTCCGGTGAATATATCCTGTTTCCTGTAAACAGTTTTCACCACTTTTTCCCCGTTATATGTTAGCTCAGTAAGCAAATCTGTTAGCTCGTCTTGCAGCGCCTCTGTCTGATCCTGTTTTACTGTGCCTTTGGGGAACCTTTCCTTGGTGTTTAGGTATATCTTGGTTTGTTCAGCAGCAAAGGCGCGGGTCTCTGGTTTGATGTTGTTGTAGTTCTTCCGTAGATTGGTTTCGTTGCTTAGGTAGCCTTCTTGTCTGAGCAGTGTGTTCAGGTTGACTGCTTTATGTATTGGACCCATGCCGTGATCGCTGAGCATCATCAACGGCGCGTCTTCTGGTAGTTTGTCTGTAATGTGCTGTATGGCTTGGTCTATTCGTGTGTAAAAGTCAAGAAAATCTTGGTGATATTGGTGTGTTTTGTCGGTGTATGCGTCCCAGAGATAATGTTCTATTCGGTCTGTGCCTGTCACCACGAAGAACAGTGTATCATATCTTTGATTTTCAAGCAGATAATCCATCGTCTTCAGTCGCTTGTCAAGCGCCTTATTCAACTGGGTCAAGAATAACTGTACAGATTCCTTGAACAGTGAGGCATCTACGTCTATCTTATACTCATGTTCCTGTAGCCACGGTAGGTGTGTGTTTGGGTAGACTGATTTCTCTATGCTGGGTGAGACGAAGCCTGTGATCATTGTGCCGTTCATCGGCTGAGCAGGGTAGGCTGCCGGTAGGTTGATTATCAGTGTTCTTTCTGTGGTTTTACGCCAGAATGGCTGTGTCTTGAGTTTGTGGCTGTTGTGGAAGCTCTGGGTATATGTGCCGGGGATAAAGTCTGTGAACCCGTAGACTCCGTGGTTTCCGGGGTTTGTGCCTGTTATCATGCTGTTCCAGCTTGCAGCGCTATTGGGTGGTAGGCTGCTTCGCATCGCTGTGAGTGTGCCTTGTTTGATGAGTCGTTTCATGTGGGGCATGGTGTCGTTGTCGGCTAGGGTTTGGAGTAGTTTTACTGGTACTCCGTCTAGTCCTATTATCGCTGACTTCAACACACCACACCCTATTTTATTACCACTACAACGTAGTAGTGAATATA
This sequence comes from archaeon, assembly GCA_020444005.1. Next base: position 19,889 of record JAHLLU010000001.1, on the reverse strand, counting down.
ATTGTTTTGATGGTTTTGGAAAATACAACAATGAAAAATCATTCAGATATTATAATCACAAATTGTTAGTAAACGTTATAAACACAAAATTATCGTTAGCGATATGGGAGAAGAGGGGCCCAATACAAACCCTATAAGGAATATTCTTAGCGATTTCAGCTTCATCAAGGGTAACTTCCTCATCATCCTCATGGGATGGCTCATCGTAGACTTCACCCGAGAAATGGCAAACACATACTACCCATTATACGTCGTAGAACTCGGAGGAACAGCCACCACCATTGGAATAATAGCCGCAGCAGCCACCATAACAGATGCAATCGTAAAGATACCCGGAGGACACCTAGCCGACAAGTATCGACGCAAAAGACTGATTCTCGTGATGACTTTTCTAGCATCAGGTGCACACCTCTTCTACGCGTTAGCGCCATCATGGCACTTCCTAGTGCTGGCTGCTGTTCTCACAAGTTTTTGCTGGATCTATACTCCTGCATTCAACAGTATCGTCATAGAGGCGCTTCCAAAGGAAAAACGAGGTACAGGATACAGCCTTGTTAACCTTATTACAAGAGTCTCTACCACGCCTTCTCCGCTTATCGCTGGTTTTCTATTCACAAGGTATGGTGTGGTGGGCACTTCAAGGATCGCTTATGGGCTGGTATCAGTGGCTTTTCTAATAGCAGGAATATTAAGATTCAGACTCGAAGAAGAAACCGATAAACCAGAAGTAACAGCTCGAGCTGTGTTTTCTTCGCTGAGTAGCGCAAAGGAGTTCAGTGAAGGTATTAATGTCTGGAGAGAGATGCCCAAGTCTCTTACTGCGCTCTTCTCCATGGAGTTGCTCTATCTATTGCCTAATATCATGTTCAACACGATCATGACACTGTATCTGGTTAACGATCTAGGGATCAACGAGCTTCAGTTAAGCAGACTCGGAGCAATAATCGGTGTAACAATGATTATCTTCGCAATACCAGTTGGAAAAATCATCGATAAATATGGTCGAGTAAGGCCTATACTCATCTGCTTCCTGTTGATACTGGTTACAATACCTGTTCTTCTTTTGGAGGTTACTTTCACCCAGATTCTATTAGTAACGCCCATAATCGGATTGGTTAATGTAGTCTACTATAGCGCCACGCAGGCTCTATGGGCTGACCTGATACCCGAGGATAAACGGGGTAGAATCCTTGGGAGTCAGAACTTCTTTGGACTCATAGTTGTAGCTATTGGAAGCGTGGCTGGTGGTTTATTTTATGATCAGGTGAGTCATCAATTACCCATATTGATCTATTGGTTCATCAATGTCCCATGTTTCATAATTACATGGCTCTACATCAAGGAGCCAGATAAATCAGAGGAAGTAATGGAAGATTAGATCAAACCTTCCATGGCGTATCATGTACATTCCGCTGTGACGCATTATCTCTTTGATACGCTGCCTCTGTTCAGGCTTGTAACAGTGAATCTCACAGTTCTTACAAGTAGGTTTAGGGTCCAGTGGACAGACTTCTCTCCTATGCACAGCGTATTCCAGTGTTTCCCGGCACTCGCTGCACAACTCAACATCCATATAGTTAGTTTTCTCGGCGTCCCGGTGTTTTGTGCGGCAGTATATCTCGATAAACTGTCTCAAGACATCGATGTCCTTCTCGACCTTGGAAGCCATACCAAGGCAGTCTTATCACAATATTTGAACTTATATCAAAGTCCAAGTCAGTAACAGTATGAAGCGAATCCAATTCGTATCAGACCGACTCGTGGAACAGATAATACAAGGCGAGAAAACCGCCAGCGTTGTCTCACTGGGAGAAGTTGATCTGGATGAGGACGAGTATAACCATGCCTTGGTAGTGGGTCACTACTACGAGGTCTATGATAGCCAGTTGAAACAAAGATGCGCTATCAGGGTAACCGCCATGGAGCTATGCAGATGGGACAATATACCTGAAAGGCTCTGGAGAGGCGAGACCAATACGGATGCAGACGAGTTCAGAGCTGATCATGTAGAATATTTTGATGATCCTTCTGATGATTTTGAGTTCGTTGCCTACTATTTTGAGTTAGCACACAAATAGTTTTAATAAGTTGGGGTGTTCCTCATCCTCAGATATAGAGAGTATCGTTTCGACCTTATTCTTTGTATCAAGTCACGAAATAGGAGTGAAATATATGGGTTATAGAGAAAAGCGCAGGTACGACCGTGGTCCTCGTGAGATGCACAAGATTATCTGCAGCGACTGCGGACAGGAAGCCGAGGTTCCGTTCAAACCAACCGAGGGTCGTCCAGTCTATTGTCAGGAATGCTATAAGAAGCACCGTCCACCACGCAGGTACTAGATACCCCTGCGCGCATATAGGAAATCCCGAATATTCGGGTTTCCAACTGTTTTTTATTAATTTTTAAATGATACCTTTAAATGCAGCCCCCATGTCTCTGGGCTGTCACGTAGAACATATTCATGTTATTTAGCTGACGAGGCGACCGCATGCGTAGTTTAGTGATATGAGAAACAATGTATGCAGGTACAGCAATTTAGCGATCTACCCCTAAGTAAGGATGTTCTTAAAGGCATCAAGGCACTGGGGTTTGAGAAGCCATCGCCAATTCAGGCGCAGTCAATTTTACCCATGCTTGAGGGAAAAGATGTTATAGGTCAAGCACAGACCGGCACAGGGAAAACAGCCGCTTTCGGCATCCCTATGATCGAGTCAATAGATGTAAGCGATAAACGGGTTCAGGGAATCGTTTTGGCTCCTACCCGTGAACTGGCAATCCAGATAGCGGAACACATTAAGAGCATCAGTCGATACACCGGTATCAAGGTATGCCCCATTTATGGCGGTCAAAAGATAAACAAACAGATTAGACAGCTCAAGAGCGGTGTCCATATTGTGGTGGGTACACCCGGGCGTGTTATTGATCACTTGAACCGTGGAACCTTGAGGCTCCGTGATGTTCAGATGGTGGTTCTTGATGAAGCAGACCGTATGCTAGATATGGGTTTTGTCAAGGATATCAACAAGATTCTTGACAAGGTGCCCAAGCAGAAACAGACGGGATTATTCTCGGCTACTATGGACAAGAATGTCTGGAAGATATGTAACAAGTATATGGACAAGCCCGAGAAGATACTGGTCAGTAAAGACGAGATCACCCTTGAGCAGATTGAGCAACGTTACATACGGGTTGACCACATGAGTCGATACCCGATACTGATGGAGCTAATCCGAGAACAGCACGTCAAAAAAGCAATAATCTTCACAAAAACCAAAAGAGGCGCCTACAGGTTAGCCAAGAAACTCAAAGGCGATGGGCTCAGAGCCAACGCTTTACACGGCGACCTAACACAGCCCCAGAGGGACAAGGTTACACGCAGTTTCAGGAGAGACAGGATCGATTTCCTAGTCGCTACTGATATCGCTGCTAGGGGTCTGGATATAGACGATATCACACACATCATCAACTTCAATATGCCAATGGAGACCTCAGCTTATTTCCACAGGATTGGGCGAACCGCCCGTATGGAGACCGAGGGAACAGCGATTACTTTTGTTGCCCATGGTGATCAGGATGCCCTTGATGATATCATGAAGGAGACTAGCACAAGTATCACTGAGTTAAAGACCAGTGTCCACGTTAAGGCAGGTCCACCCCAGAAATTCAAGGCAATATGCAGTAAATGCAAGACAAAGTTCGAGTTACCCTTCAAACCCACACCTGGTAGGGCCGTATACTGCAAGTCTTGTATGAAGAAGAATAACCAGAATAATCGTAGGCGCCGCAGAAGGCACTAGTTCTCTTATACATCTTTGATGTATCTTCTTTGATTAGTTTGACAGATAACCCAGTAGTTGTGTTGATCGAGACCACGATGGGTGAGATCAAGGTCGAGGTCTACCCCGACAAGGCACCCATAACCTCGAATAATTTCCTCAAATACGTTGATGCTGGACTTTATGATGGTACCAGTTTCTTCAGAACAGTGACCATGCAAAACCAGCCAGACGACGATATACGGATCGAGGTAATCCAAGGTGGACAGGTCCCCAAAGAGAAAGAATACGATCCAATCCAGCTTGAACGAACCACAAAAACAGGATTAAAACACCTTGACGGCGTCATCAGCATGGGCAGATACAAACCGGACTCAGCCAAGAGCAGCTTCTTCTTCTGTATCGGAGACCAACCAGAGCTAGACTATGCTGGAAAAAGAAACCCAGATGGACAAGGCTTTGCAGCATTTGGAAAAGTCATTGAGGGCATGGATGTTGTTAGAAAGATACAGGTTATGCCTCATGAAGGTCAGCGATTGACGCCTCCTATCGAGATAACCAGAATAAAGAGGCTTTAGCCTTTTTTCGTCTCAGCGCTTTGTCTTAGAGCCCTTCCTATGTTTGGCACCTGATTATTCTGGGCATGTGACCATGTTGACGGGTTATCATAGACATCTTTTCGTTGGTAGAGAGCTGCTGCTTGGTTCAGTCTATCTTCTACCTCGTCAATCAGATTGTTGAAAGTCTTGATATAACCCTCTACTTCTTGAACTATCTTGTTAATATCCTCGTTGATATGATCAGGTATCTCACACTCGATACACCTGAACCCGGCTACGGCTTGCTCAAAATCATTCAAAGCCTTGTCAATATCATCAAGCAACCCCTGAGCCTCATCAATACAAGTATACAATGTTCTGTGAGTATACCGTTCAGTCCGAGCCAACCTGTGGTCAACCCAGCTCGAAAGCAGCGTAGTGGTTCTTTCACTCTCCTTCCGAAGTTTAGCTGCCTCTGCCTGGGGATCGATTCCAGTGATTAGCTTCGCGAGTCCTATTCCAATCTCGCTGTATGCCCACGTCTCCAAACTCAAAACATCGTTCACCGTCTGGCTCAAGGTGCCTGCCACGCTTTTACCGACCTCTGTGGCGATGTGTTTTCCAAGCTCCTTCATCGCCTCTTCTTCGCCTTTCTTGAAGACGGTTTTACTGATGCTGCCCCCGGGCTTGATTATGCTGGCTACTTTCTGAACGGTCTCGCTGTCTTTCTTTATCTCTGCCTCAGATTTGGTGAGGCTCTGTATCGTTGCGTAGGCGATATCCCACTCCATTATGGTTCGGCTAACGTTTCTGATGTCTTGGTTCCACTGGTCCCGATGAGTATCAAGCCTGTCCTGTATGTCGCCTACCTCTGTGTCGAGGTCCATCTGCGCGTCCCAGCATGCCTTGTTTTCCTCTTCCACTACCTCGGGGTGTTCCTCGCAGAAGTCTTTCTCGTCGTCGGGTTTCTCTTCCTTTTTAGGTTTCTTTTCCTCTTCTTTCTTGGGTCTGATGCTGTTATAGATGAAAACACCGCCAACCCCAAACAAGACCACCAATATAACGAGCAATGGATCTATCTCAGGCTCAGGTTCCGGCTCTGGTTCTAGTTCATTCACGTTCACGGTTTCGCCTGTTTGAACTGTTCCTCCGTCTTGGTCTGTGACTGTGAGTGTGATGGTTTTTGATCCCGGTGTATCAAAGTTGACTGATACTGTATCGCCTGTGTAGGTTTCTCCGTCTATATTCCATGTGTAGGTTAGGGTATCGGTGCCTAGGTCGTTTGCTGAGCCGGTTATGGTCAGTGTTTCTCCTTGGTCAATAGTTGATTCTGCTGTGATATGGGGGTCGTATGGTGGGGTGTTCTGTACTGTTATTGTCTGGGTGTTTTCTCCTGTTATTCCTGATGCATCTGTTATTCTGAGGGAGACGCTGTATTCTCCGTTTTGAGGATAAGTATGAGTATATGATGCTACGTCTTGTGTTACATCATAGACACCATCCCCGTCAAGGTCCCATTCATATGTGTAAGGCGCAAGTGATGGGTCCTCGGAGAAATCAATTACATCTAGCTGGAAAGAAGTTCCTTCCTCAACAGGCTCAGGATAATCTATAGTAAAAACATAGACGATCTCAGGCTCAGCATCAATAATCTCTGGAATCGAACCGGTATCATAGTCTAATGGTGTTTCTCCTTCCTCAGGAGCCATATCGAGACCGATTCCCTCGATGGTGTACGTCATTATGCTGTAGGTGGCTGAGTCACCGAACCCAGATTGATCAACAGAAACCGTAATGGTGTTAGGTCCAACCACTACCAATGGTGATCCTGTCTCAGTCCATACTCCATCGCTGTAACCTGATACAGCGCTAATAGTCTCAACGCCGTTGAACTCGATCTCGATCATGTGATCTACTCCGAGCTGATTATAGTACCACTCAGGAGTGTTCAATCCGGTCTCTGGGTCTTGGTCAGTGTCTAGCGCGATCTGGAGTTTGTATGGAGCATCAGCGGGGATTGGTTCATTGAACTCAAATACAAAATCAACCATATTCTCTCCCCCCGATGTAACAGTCACCGAGACTATGTCCATGATTAATGGTGCTGGAACCGTTTGATGCTCATTATAGTAGACCATATAATCTATTCCATCATCAACGCTGTCCGATACCGTGGAACCTGATACTATTGGCACCAAAACCAACAAAAGTAAAACAAAAATGGAGACAAATCTACTTCTCAACTGGACCCCCATCTATGATTTAGTTTCCACTATCATAAATTGTTATCTAAAATAGGTTATTTTTAAACACATGAACCAGTTCATATCAAATATGCAAGACAAAGCCAAACAACGAATCAATGAAACCTATCGACAAACCGCAGAAACATATGACTCAGGTGTAAGTGAACGATTAGGTGCGTCCCGATGGGGAATCGAGTCCTTGACTGGGCTTCTTCTCAGAGATATGCGATTCAATGATAGCCCTGTGGTTCTTGATCTTGCATGCGGAACAGGGCTGAGTACCTTCAAACTCATCGAATATCTGGAGGGGGTTGGCGATTTTCATGGAGTGGATTTCAGCCCAGAGATGATCAAACAAGCAGGACTGAACGCCGAGGCCCTTGGGTATAGTATTGATTTCAGGGTCGGTGACGCGGATAATCTTCCCTATCCTGATGAATCCTTTGACGCAGTAATCTCCAATATGTCCTTCCAGATGTTCCTCGACAAACCCAAGTCCTTAGAGGAAGCATATAGAGTGCTTCGCCCAGGTGGCTCAATTGGTCTCCTCTATAGTGCGGGCATTCATCTGCAGGAACTAGTGGGTTTATGCTTGGATTATGCTGGTGATCGTCCGAGTTTAACGGATTTCACAAAAGCTGTGAATGATGTGACTTGGATGCACATAGACTTAGAGGAGACACAGCGTTTATTCTGGGATGCTGGGTTCAGGCATCCCTTGATCTATGGGTATCACCGGGTGATGCATGTAAACCCAAAACAGTTCTGGTATACAAACCCCTACCCAGCTTTGTGGCGGACCCATATACCTGTAGAAGAACGTGAACAGGTTGACCAAGAGATAATCGCTTTAATGGAGTCGAGGTCGGAACGGGGATTCAAGGTGAACTGGTACACCATACAAGCATACGGTACTAAGCCAAAGTAACTTGTTCAGGTTTTTATCCCGTCCTTCAAATACAAAAACCATGACAGAGGAACAGACACAAATAGAGCAACTAAAAGAACCCCTCAACTGCCTCATGGCAGGGGAATGGGGTTTCACCGAGTTCAAGGAGTTACCATTGATAGGGGAATGGGCTACAGCAATTCAGTCTGTTCCTATAGCCCTACATGTATGTCTTGAACACGAGTGTGCAGTTAACCTTAAGAACGCTCTGTGGAAGATCAGCCCCCTCTCCTCTGATTTTATCAACGAGGAGGGAATTGATGTCAATATTTTGGGGGGCGAATTGATGAAGCTTGCTGAGGAAACAGCTTTCACGGCTATAGCTGGGGGGATTGGTTTACAGGTGAACGAGTTCGCCTCATTACTGGGTTCCATCGCGTTGTATCTGAGCCTCAACTCTACAATTATAGCAACTCAGATAGAGTTATTCGAGAAGGGCAATGGGGTCTGTCTTCATAAGGGGCCTTTGCCTTGGCCTTTCCCTGTAAAGGTTGGTCCTTTATTGGTTGATATACCGGTGATTGTAAGCCCAAGAACCTCTGTTTCTTAGTTTTGCCTAAATTTTCTTTGCTTCAATGGAATATTTCTTAAAGTTTATCCGGTTTCTTTGTGTGGAGGTTTCTATGGCACAGGAAGAACAAGGTCCACAGAGTTTAGTGCAATTCATAACAATGATCATTAAGGCGTACATTACTGGGATTCCCAGTATAATCAAAGGAATGATAGTCTCGGTTATTATCTCGGCTATTATCACGAATGGTATTCACTTCTACTTGATGGGGTGGGTCAATGATGGCTGGAACTATGGTAACGTTCCGGCACTTGATGGCTTGATATTCATGTCTGGTCAGGAGACCAGCCCACGCATCATGCTGTTCTACTTCATGATAACCTACCTATTCTGGTGGGTCATAGGCATGTTCAGAAGCAGAGGCATAGGAAAAACTGTCTCACTGATAGCAACAACCCCGATCTGGATCGTGAAGAGCCTCACCTCCATAGGCTTCGCGGTATTACCAATGATAATGGGTGGACTAGCGGTAAGCTTCGTTCTTGGTTTAACTGTTTTGACCAATGTTACAGCTTTGACCATGTTCCTGATGACGATCACTGTGCTCATCTCGCAGGAGGAGAGCCTAATGGTAATGGGACTGCAGTTGGGCTTCAAAGATGTCTCAGGCTTGGTAAACAGAGGACAACCAGCCCAGCTTCCCCCCGCGATGATGCCCGCCGCTGCGATAATAGGCGCTGGAATCGGGTTTGGCTATATGTCCTTCTTTAACACCAACCCAACGGTTATTGGTGCAATCGCTCTCATATCAATAGCGGGTCTAGTTTACATGTTCATTAGAAACAGAAGAGGACAGACCGCCGCAGTCTACATTACACTGCTTTTTCTTGTATCTGCCTTCGCTTTGATGGCTCCAACTGTACTAGCTGATGACGGTGGAATTCCTGAGAACGGAGGATGGAGCAACCTAGCAAACAATGGGTGGCTGATAAATGAGCTAATTAGACGCGGATACCCTGCATCAGCAGCCGCAGTAATAGCCGCCACATGGATCAGTGGATTATTCTCACCACCAGTGCTCAGCAAGGTAAAGCCACTTGACGACAAATATGTCGAGGCTGACTGGAAGGGATGGACAAAGAACGGAAAGGTGGACATTCCTACACAGTTCAAGGAAGATCCACATGGATTATGGACAACCCCAGATGGAAAACGCTGGACACCGGATAGTCAGGAGGGAACAGGATTATCTAAGGTAGTTATCGACGCTGAAGATAGCCCAGACCTTGGAGACCGTGTAAGGGTCTACACTCAGGAGCCCCCAACCGATGCAGGAAAGGTTGATGACATAGCTGACGGTATCAGCGACCTAGATGACTTTTACACCGATAAACTACACCCTGATAACTGGAAAAACCTCAAACCGGGTCAGAAAGGTGTTGTAATGCAGGAAGTAAACAAGATACTCCAGAAAGAACTGGGCGTCGAATACGAGTTTAAAGTACTTAACGATCCAGACAAGGGATTGGGCGGAAGCTATACCCCCGAATATACTAAAACCAACCCTGATGGTACCAAGACCAAGGTGCCAGCGACTATTGAGATAAACTCAAACGGTGATGCCTTCGCTGATCCACGTACAGCCATCAGAACGCTTGTTCATGAGGCTAGGCACGCGTATCAGGATGTTCAGTCGAATGATCCCCAGTCTGATTACCAGAAGATGTGCAAATATAACAACGATAACTATACTACTTCGAGCCACGATTATGTAAGATATAAGGAGCAGTTTATCGAGCGTGACTCAAGGAAGTTTGGTCATAACACCGCGAATCAGGTGATTGATAATTTGAATAGTAAATGGGGGCACTAGGAGGAAACGAAAATGACGCTACGAGTTGAAGACTATATGTACGTACTTGAACAGCTTCAGACCCAGTATGGTTTCACAAAGGAACACGCTGAGGACGCAATCGAAAGAATGAGCCAATCACCAGACGTGTTCAACGGCTTCGTGTCTTTCCTTAGAACAGGAAACCACCCTGACCTCAGCTATAGCGGCTACGAGGTAAACGACCTGATGCTGAATTATGGCTTGTCACCTGTCGGAGCCTATCTGATGCTTGCATTGATAGCGGTTGACCCCAATAGGGCTCAGGGATACTTGGATGAGTTACGCGATGACATAATGGAAACCGTCGAGTACAACCCTGATGGAAGCATCAAAAAGATAACCTTCCGCACAGCAGGAATAGCTTCATCCGAGGCACCAACCTGTCCAAAATGTGGTAAGAAGGCAACATGGGTTGAACAATACAAGCGCTGGTATTGCTACGATTGTAAGGATTATCTTTAATCTCTCCCTCTTTTTGGTAAATCTGATATAATGCCGCTTGTCTTTGGTAGGGTATTCAGTGATATTTCATGGAGATCATACTACGAAAAGCAACACAGGAAGACAAGGAAAAAACCATCTGGGTTGAATCCCAGTCAACACCAAACCTAAGTTATGTACCCCACGTATGGGATATGTTCATCAACGACAAGGAAGGCGACTGGAGCGTCGAATCAGTAGACGGCGAGCTCGCAGGCTGCGGAAAATACAGCATACTACCTGATGGCTCAGCTTGGCTAGAGACCCTCCGAGTAATCCCTCAGAGACAAGGATTAGGATTGGGTAAGCGCCTCTACGAGCACTGGCTAAAGCTCAGTGAAGAGAAAGGCGTCAAGACTATGCGCATGTACACAGGTATCAATAACGCGGTCTCATCTGGGCTAGCAGAAAGATATGGGCTAAGTACAGTCGAGACATTCCACGGAGTTAAGATGGAGGCAAAACCATTCAAAACCGAGCACAGCTTCAAACGAATCACTGATGTCGATGAAGCCACTGAGTTATTGCTGCCTCTTGGTGAGCAGTGGGGTAACTGGATTGTATTGAATCGTACCTATTACAAGTGGAGTCCAGCCATGTGTAAATGGCTAACAGAGAAAGGTATGGTCTACAAGGACGATGATGGTAATGTTGTGGTTATGGGTGCAAGGTTCATGGCTGAGTACCAGCTTCACATCGGTTTATTCCATGGAGACGCTAAGACTTGTCTGGATTTTGCTAAGGCAAACGCAGCTGACCTCGGGGTAAAGTCAATTCACTGCTTGTATCCTCAGCGCTTCAATGAGATCGAGAAACAGCTCTTGGATAACAAGTTTGTAATGGAGCCTGCTCCCTTCATCGTGAAGGAGATCAACCTCTAATCCCCTTTATCTTGTAATTTCTGTAGGAATCGATAATAGCACAGCTAATGCCGCCAACTGTACTCCAGCTAGTAGATAGAAGACACTGTGTGGTGATACTGCTTCCCATAGATAGCCGCAGAGTAAGGGTCCGATTATGCCGATGATTCCCCTCATGAATCCCTGTATGCCGTACCAGCTACCAAGATACTCTGCTGGAACAAGGTCAACCGCGATAGCCATCTGACCCTGCACCACAGTCATGTTAAAACCGCTTAGGAAGGCTGCGAACAATAGCATATAGTTGGTTGGAGCCCAGACCATTAGGAACCGTGAAAATGCTACCATGAGGGCAGTGATTGTGATCATCTTCTTCCGTCCATATGTATCGGTCAGGTGTCCAAGGGGTATGGCGAAGAATACGAATACCAGTGTGGATGCGGCGCTGATCCCGCCGACGATGAACTGGTTTGCGTTCTTTATCTCAGCGGCGTACAATGGGATATAGAATAGTACTTGGTTCGGTAAGCCTGTTAAAAGGGTCAATATTAGCCATCTTGGTACCATGATACCTTCACGCATGACTGTTCCCAGGTCTTGTAGTACGTTGTTATCCGTTCTTCTACCCATTCTGCTCTGTGGGTTTGTGAATTTCGTGAGCACAATCAGGAACGCGATCCCATAGCCGATTATTTGTAAATAATAGAGAGGTCTGATACCAGTGGCGTTCATGCCGCCAAAGAAAGTGATCAGGCTAGCCCCGATAATTGGTGCTATTAATTGAGGAAAGAAGCTAATGGTATCACAGATACCCATACCTGTAACCCGTTCATGACTCGCCAGTATTGAGCCGCAAATCATTGGGCAGACCGTACGATCAAGAATGAACGCTACTCCAGATAACGCCATGGCTACTGCTGCTATCTGCCAAGAACCGGCTAAAGCGAAAACGAGGGCGCTAATCATACTTACACTGATTGTCATCAGGAGCACCTTCTTTATACCAATTCTATCCGCTAGTACACCGGTTGGTATAGCGAGTATTGTGTTTATTATCCCATTGAAGCTACCAATATAGCCAAGTATTAGGGGTGTGGCGCCTAGGCTTGTGAGGTAGATGCTCTGGTATTGATAGGTGAGGTTCATGGCGAAGCGCTGGGCAAGATTCTTCCATATGTTTACCTTGAATGGGCTTTCCTGTCTATCAAGAAACTCAATCCATCCACGAATAATATTGCCTAAGCTTTTCTTTTCACCCAACAAATCACCGAATAAACCTACAAGAGCCCTTGTAGTGATATAAAATAGAGTATTTAACTCCGCTCAAAGGGAATATCCCAGTACTTTGTCGGGTCATTCATCTTACCATACCCAAGCACTTCATCGCTCCAAGCGAAAAACGGGTTCAAAGCAGGCACGTTTCTGATAAACCACTTCACAATATCGTGACTCAATCCTTTCTTCTTCGTGAAGCTACATCCCCTGAAGCATATGCTACAACCAGTAGCTACCTCATGCCAATAATCAAAACAACTCTGCTCATCACAGTACCATTTCAAGGGACCGGGATTGTTTGACTCGTTCTTGGGGTTGTAGGTTCTTGGTCCAAATGGAATTGACTGGCTTGGACAATGTTTGGCACATTTCTCACAGATCTCACAAAACTCTATGATGCCGCTTGGGGCTGGAGGACTCTGGGGTAGTGGCATATCGGTGAATATTTTGCTGATTCTAACCAGTGGACCATGCTCCCATGTGATGAGGCGCCCGTTTCTCCCCATGTGACCAAGACCTGCCTGTATAGCAATTGGAACACTTAGCGCAGTGTCGTTGCCGCATGGGATCGCGTTCCAACCGAGGCCCCTGATGAACTCGGCTACTGTGCCAGTGGTTACATGCATTCTTGCGTATCCCATGTTGCTTGTGACCTCGATGGTGGTTGGTGCATAGCTGTTCTCGTTGAACTCCATTGGTAACGCCAACGCGATAACATACTTGTGGCTCTCAGGGATGACCGCTTTCTCATCGGTGATATACCCACTTTCAACATCCTCAAACACAATCTCCTTACCATCACTGCTATGACTGTAAACCCATCGTTTATCCAGCTTCGTAAAGCCCACGAGTGCTGCCCCAAAATACCTAGCTGCTTTTCTTACAACTTTAGCGTGCTCGTCTGGGGTTTTCTCCCATCGTGGAATAGGGTCTGGTTTCACTGATACACCTAGGGGTTCCCATGAATAGTATCCTGTTCCCATTCCGTCTTGGTTGTCTGAGGTGTTTGCTGCGTTCTTGAAGCTGATGTCAGGGTGACTGAATCCCGGGACGCCTTGCTGCATCTTATCCCATACTTTGCGTGTGTAACTGAATGTGTCTGGGCCATAGATTTTACTTTTTACCGAGAAGGCTGTGCTACGTGCGTCGAATCGTTTGTACTCGCCCTTGATAGGATAGTATTCATCGAAAGGTATGCGTTTTCCCATCCAGAATCACTTCAATATTCACAGGGGAGGTTCTATAAAACGTAATGGATTGGTGTTTCTGCCTATTTTTCAACAGTATTGAGGTAGACAGCAGATGCAATGATGCCGATGGCAACTATATTCACAAGGGTTATTGGGTCTCCGAGAACAAAATGAGCGAATACCGTGGCAAAGATTGGTACAAGGTTGATGAAGAGGCTGGTCTTGTTAACGCCGATTTGTTTTATCGCAACCTGTTGAATCAAGTAGCCTACAACACTGGAGCCTATCGCCATGAATATGATGGCAGCCCACGCCTTTGTTGAGAAACTTAGTACATTCATCCAGACTCCCTCCATCAACATAAGTGGGGTTATCTGAATCAAACCGAAGAGGAAAACATAAGCCGTCACAAGAAGGGGGCTATACTTTGCCGTCGCTCTCTTACTGAAGACTCCATAGAAAGCGAAACTAATCATTGCCAGAAGCATGATTAGATCCCCCTTGTTAAACTGCATATTAATTATCAACTCTAGACTGCCTCCCGACACCGTCAGCAATACGCCTGTGAATGCTAGAAATATCAAGGCGACTTTCCGTTTGGTTAACCGTTCATCGGTGAAAAAAGTCGCGATGATTGAGGATGTGAGGGGGTTCAACGCGTTTATCGTTGACGCGTTAGCCGCTGATGTGTAAAGTAGTGATGTGAACTGGAACGCAAAATAACCAGATATACCCAATAGCCCCAGCCCAAATAGGAGCATGTAATCCGCTTTTTTCGGGGTTTTCTCTTCTTCCTTGAACCACATATAGGGAAATATCATCGCTGTCGCCAATAGGAACCGGAAGAAAGTTAGTGTCATGGGTGGGAACTCAGGTAAGGCGATCTTACCTGCTACGAAACTGCCTCCCCAGAACATCGTGGTGAGCACCATCAACAAATATGTCTGTGACTCTGTTTTGCGCTCATCCGACATGCCCATCCTGATGCCGTATTAGTTAATAAATCACCCTCAGCGCCCAGTGTAGACTTATACGTTACAAGATATGCCCCTACATATGGTACTTGTAATTGGAATCGTTGGTAGCCCTAGAAAGGGTGGTAACACTGAACTCATAGTAGAGAACGCGTTAAAATCAGCACGTGAAGCAGGAGCAGAGACCGATCTAATATTGATATCAGAGAACAAGGTCGAGCCCTGTAGAGCATGTGATGCCTGTTCAAAGACAGGTGAATGCGTCATAAAGGACGACTTTATGCATGTATTCAACAAGATGGCTGAAGCAGATGGCATCATAATGGCGAGCCCAAGCTACTTTGAGTCCATGACCCCCCAGATGAAAGCCCTCATCGACAGAACAGGCTACTATAATAGCGGGGCGAGAGGTAGAACAACGTTTGACGGAAAAGTGGCAGGCGCCATCAGTATAGCGAGGCGTACTGGACTAGCAAATGTCTGGACACAGCAGTTGTTGTTTATCTTGAGCCAGAAGATGATTGTACCCGGGATAACCAGTTACGCCAACGCTGTTGGTAGTGCACCCGGTGATGTGCTCAAGGATGAGGAAGGTATGCGTACATCAAGCGACCTAGGGAAAGCAATCGCGGAGCTAGCCCTGCGTCTCAAAGAGTAGTTTATTATCCCCAACACCTCTTATTTCTGGTCTAAGATGCCCGAGTTTTATCCACCACCCGAAAAAGAAGGAGGCTGGCGTGTAGCCGACCCCACGAAGCATGGAGTAAACGCCTCAAAACTAGCTGAAGCAGTAAATTATCATGATAAAGCGGATTGTACCACGAGCCATGGAGGCGCATTGGTTGTTGTTTACAACGGTGAAATAATCGCTGAGAGCTATGTCACAGGCTCCGTGGGTGGGCCTCAGCCATGGACCCGAGAATCATGCAACGATGTAAAGTCATCCACGAAATCAGTGTTCGGTACAGGTGTCGGCATCTTCCTAGATGAGTACAATGACCGTGTGAATCTCGATACATTGCTTGTTGGTAAGAGTCGTGACGAGTCGCTGATACCCCAGATATGGGACCAGCCAATAACCGATCCACGGAAACAAGACATCAAGGTAAAACACGTAATCAGCATGACCAGCGGACACGCATCAGATGAACCATGGTTGGCACCAAGCCCAAGGCACCACTTCAAGGAATATACTGGCGCATATCAGATGTACGAGTATTGTTTTGGGTGGTGGCGCTTCGATGGTGTACCTGATCATCATCAACTTCTATTTGAGCCCGGTTATGGCTTTAATTATAGTAATTTTGGGTTGGAGCAGATGGCGCTCGCTATGAGAAACATGACAGGCGAGATGGTTGGACCCTACATCTATGATCGGGTTCTCTCGGAAATTGGGATGCCTATAGAACTCAAGACCAACGCATACAGGGACATGGTGTACAATGATCCAAGGGAACTCAACTTCAGCGACACACCGGGTTGGGGGGTAGGCGGAAGCAAGGAATGCAATGCATATGGCGCAGATAGAAGCCTGAGTCCCTACGGTTACAATACTATCGTGGGTAGCACATTCAGATGCACAGCACGAGACTATGCACGATTAGGATACCTCTGGCTCAACAAGGGAAGATGGGGCGATAAACAGTTGGTACCAGAGGCTTGGATTAAACAAGCCACAAGCAGGTTCAAACAGGCAAACGGTGACGCCCACAACTATGGGTACACTTTCTGGGTTCAGGACACATGGGAAAACGTGCCAAGGGACTGTTATGGCTCAAGGGGTCATAACATCAATGACTGTTACGTGGTTCCCAGTCTGGATTTGGTGGTGATGCGGATGGGCAACGATAATCCTCCAAGGGATCAGCGTAACCTGTTTGTGGAGACCTTGATGACGAATATAGTTGAGGCAGTGGATAGATAGAGTTATTTTTTATTGCCACTTTCTTTCACTGGTTATCCATGAGCTTGATTGATGGGTTAAGACAACTTACAGATGACGCATTAGAATACGTTGAACAAATTACCACATCTGAACCTGTATCCGTAGAGATAGTGCTAACAGATGTACAGGAAAACGCGACACTCTATATTCATAATAAAATCACTCTACAAGAAGGCAGCCATAACCCTGACGCAAGAATATTGATGACTAAAACAGTCTTCAATAATATAATCGCTGGCAAAGCCGATTTCGGTGCACTGATAGGTAGATCCAAATACTCTGAGAAAAGACCGATCGACTTCGATATAATCAACACAACCAAGACAAACCAAATCATGAGCACACTATACACATTGATGACCTTCTTCTTCACCCCCGGAAAACCAAAGATCAAGAAACTCAACCAGAGTTTGGCGGGAGAAGCCCATGGGGCTCATCCTATTCCTCTGGTTTATGGTGATGGACTCAGATCCGGTTGGTATACTATTGACGAAGGTGAGACCCTTAATGAGTCAGGTGAAAAAGACCCGTATCCACAGGTATTTGTAATAATCAAGGGGAGAGGAGAGGCTCAGATAGGTGATGCAAGGGTGACATTAGAACCTGATTCAGCGGTATACATTCCAGTGAATGCTTCACATAGTGTTACCGCATTGGAGACTATGCAGCTTCTTTGGCTTGCTTGGAATACGCCGATAATGTAACGGATTCCTGTTCTCTATTATTGATATGTATCAATTTTTGGGAAACCATAAAATATCCACATGGATAATCACCGTTGATCCCTGTGAATAAATCAATCCTAGTCATGGCCATCATCGCTGTCCTAGCAATAGGCGGAGCCCTAACCTACAAAACACTCCAATCAAGCGACCAAACAGACACCAAACAAGAAACAGACCAACCTGAAACCCCCGAGGAAACAGAAACCACCACAGAGGAACCAGACACCACTGTGTCAACCGAACCAGAAGAAACAACAACAGAGCCAGAAGAGACTGACCCCCAAGAACAAGAAGACCCTGAAGAACAAGGGGAAACCAATCCAGATCCCCAACCTGTTATGCTCAACATTACCCATGAATACAGGCACTTTGGTTTCATGCACCCTGAACACCTCGAAGAAATGACTGATTTAGGAATTTATTGGCAGCGTCCACACCCGGGACCATTTGTCTGGGGGTTAATTGAGAAAGAACAAGGCTCCTATGACTGGAGTGAAGCAGACGCAGAGGTACAGAGATCACAGGAGTACCAGATCAATATTATTGCTACTATCTGGCCTTTCGCTGACTGGGATCAAGAGGTCTGTAACACCAGATTATCTAGTATGGAGACAAAGATGTTCCGAGAGATAGGCGAATACAGAGGTAAGCCGTGTGATATGGAGGTGTATAGTGCCTTTGTCTCTGCTGTTGTTGAGCGTTATGATGGTGACGGTGTAGATGATATGCCGGGGTTAACCATGCCCATCAAGTACTGGGAGGTATCCAACGAGCCATCAATGCAGGAAGACCTAGTATTCTTCACAGGCACACCAGAAGAGTACCATGAGATACTAGAAACAACCTATAACGCAGTGAAGCAGGCAGACCCAAACGCTATAGTCGTACAGGGTGGAATGTCCGGGCTTCACGGTGATTCAACTGATTTCTGGGATAGTGTCTTGGCTGATGGGGGTGCTGATTACTTTGACATCGCTAATATTCACAGTATTGGTCAAAGCTCAGAGAACCTCATGGCATCCGAGTACAGAGACTACCTAGCCTCATTCGAAATCGAAAAACCATTCTGGGTAACCGAAGCACAATATGGCAACAAGATGGAAAAAGACCAGCCAACAGGCGAGGAATGGGCATTTTTTATCACTAAAAGTTATGTTAGAGCGTACAGTGGAGGCGCAGAGAAGATATTCTATGTTGGTTTGGAAGAGAGCCCCGGTGTAGAGTCGACATGGGTGATAGGTCGAGAGGGCCCACAGGAGATGTATTACGCGTTTGATACTTTGGTGGATAAACTGGATGGATGGATCACAGTAGAGCAAATAGAGGATGACTTGTATCTGTTTACCGGCGAGAAAACAGTCTATGTATGCTGGGGAACCCTACCTGATCTAACAGGCACAGTGACAGTGACATACTGGGATGGAGCCACACAGTCAATAGACATATCATCTCTAGAGATCAAGGATGAACCAGTGTACATAGAGGCTCAATGATCCTAATATAAGAGACTGGCCGCGCTGTTGGATTCACGTTTGTGGCTCAGTAGCCACTCGTAGAGCCTTGGATTCTCATAGGTCTTGGTCCAGCTATCGTGGTTTGCTTCCGGATACACTGTGAACTCGATGTTACCATACTCTTTGAGGGCGTCATACATCTCCTCAGAGCGCTTTATGGGTACAACATCATCTTTGGCGCCATGGAAAACCCATACAGGTACATCTTTGATAAGATGTGCTTTCGATGGGTCTCCTCCACCACATATAGGAGCAATAGCTGCGTACATCTCAGGATATTTGGTGGCTGTACGCCATGTCCCGAATCCACCCATACTGAGCCCAGTCAGGTAGACTCGCTCAGTATCCACGCTATAGTTATCCATAATGTCCTTTGTTAGCCATGCCACAGTGTCTGGTGACCACCATTCATCCAGTGGAACCTGTGGAGATACAATGATGAATGGAAAATCATGTCCTGCTTCAATGAGCTTTGGTGGACCATGTATCTTGACAAGCTCAAGGTCATCACCTCGTTCACCCGCACCATGCAGGAAAACCAGTAACGGGTATTTCTCCTCCTTCGAGTAACCTTCGGGTAAATAGAGGAGGTATTTTGTTTCACGTGTGAAAACATGTTTTGATTGAGTCATAGGGTAAACTGGGTACCTGACTGGATAAATTATCCGCGTAACTCAGCTACAAGTAGCGGCAAGAAAGTACCCACATCAGTAACAATACCTACAGCTTGACTCGTACCCCTGTCGCTGAGTTTGGTTACCACAGCCGGGTTGATGTCCACGCATATTGTCTTGACTCTACTCGGTAGCATATTACCTACAGCTATGCTGTGCAGTGTTGATGCTAGCATGATTACATAGTCAGCGTCTTTCACCTGTTCTCGGTATAGTCTCTGTGCCTCGTTGCTGCATTTGATTACCTCGGGGATTGGTCCATCATCTCTGATTGAGCCAGCCAGTACAAAGGGTACATTGTTTTTGATAAGCTGGTAGAATATACCTTTCTTCAGC
>JAHLLU010000314.1 GCA_020444005.1 archaeon | reverse complement strand
AGAAAACAAAGAGAATCCCTACTAGGAGAACAAGCAAGACTACAAGACTACCATGAATCAATAGAAAACCTAGAAACACAACTCAAACAAACACAGGAAACCCACTCCAAAACCCAAGAAACAATCATAGACCTACTAAACCAGCTACCAGACCAGCCACGAGAATACAAAGCCACAGTAAACCTCACAGAACCAGAAACATTGGGCACACTACGATCTCAGATACAAGAAGACACCGAGACACTAACCCGATTAACCACAGAAAAGGACAGTCTACAGAAGAAAGCAGATACCCAAGAAGCACTAGAAAAGACACTGGAATCCATCAAACAGGAAAAAGAAACCAAAACCAGTGAAGAAGAACAGCTAACAAAACAGATAACCGAGACAGAACAAGAAACAGGCATCAAACGAGAACAGGAAACAGAAATCAGAAACAAGCACAACGAAGCCAACAAAAAACTAACCCAATTAACCACACAACAAACTAACTACCAGCAAGCACTAGAAAGACGCCCACAAGTAATAGAAAACATCACAGAAGCCACCAACGACATCAACCTACTGAAAGCAGCCCAGCAACAAGAAGAAAAACAACTCACAGAACTAGAAAAACAAGGCATCAGTCTCGGAGACGAGCCAAGCCTCAACGAGGAAAGAGATCAGAACCTCAAGAAATCAGCAAGCCTCGAAAAAGAGACACAAGAACGAAATAACGATGTTACCGAGTCCCGAGAAATCATCGAGAAAACATCTGAACTGCGAGACCAGTACCCGGATTTAGCCGAGGAATCAGAAAGAGAAACCTTCAGAATAGAAGCCATGCGAAGAGCCACTATTCTGCTTGATACCACTCGAGAAAGCATCATGGCGGGTGTTAAACAGAACGTCGAGAAAAACATGATGCAGTTCCTACCCACATTAACTGATAACAGATATAACCGGGCTCAGATAGATGAAGCCAACTACCGGATCGAGGTCTACGACAGGGAAGCCAAAACATGGCGAGGCAAAGGAGTATTCAGCGGAGCCACCCAAGACCAGTTCAGCCTAGCCCTCAGACTCGCATTCGCCATAAGCACAATACCAAGCAGCCGAGGCGCAAGACCCGGATTCATATTCCTAGACGAACCACTAAGCGGCTTTGATGCCCAGCGAAGAACAGGGTTCATACAACTACTCAGAGAAGACCTATCAAAACACTTCGACCAGATAATCGTCATCAGCCACATCGAGGCACTAGCGGAAGAGTTCCCACAAAACCTAACCTTAGACTCAGGCAGAATAGTGCAGCAGTAGCTCCCACGCTGTTCACGGATTGAGGCCACGAGGTGTCAAGACACCCTTCTCCGTCCCGATATCCAGGGAGCGTCAAACGTTAGAGCTTAGGTTGCTCCCTCCCGGGCCTGGCCGTTTTCACCCCTCTACTGTCCAGTTGCACCCCTACGAGTGTACACGGAACAACCGCCGACCCCCCTGGGCAGGACATCGACGAAGAGCATCAGGTCTTTCTAGGTCCGCTTCCGATTCCTTTGTAGGTTACTGACCCCTCCGTGTGTCCCGTTTGAGGTGTGGGGCAGGGCTAGCTCCCCGGTCCTACCTACCGCTGCACCTATAGCTTGTAGGTGTCCTGTAAAAACGTTGTGCGTACAAGGGTTTATATCCGGTTAACCCCTCGTTGGGACGTTTCAACGGAGGCATAATAACGAGTGAGACAGTAGAGCCGTCAAAGGCTCAGAAACGGAACTATTACCTTATCGTACTTTCAATGGTCAGCATGTTCGTGACCACTAGCACTATCTACATGGTTTTTCCATTATTCTTCGAGGAGTATGGCATGAGTGGAACCCGTATTGGGTTGCTCATAAGCATAGGAACCTTTGCGGGAATAGTAAGCAGCATTATCGCGGGTAAATATAGTGACAGCCACGGAAGGAAACCAATACTATTCGCTGGCGTAACCCTGTATGCGGTGGTGTTCTTCCTCTTCGCTTTCGCTGATAAGAGCTTCACGACATTCGCTGTACTGCGTTTCCTAGAGGGATTCGCATTCTACATGACACCTGTTGCCATTACTACTATGGTAGCTGATATCTTTCCACCAAAACAACGCGGTAAAGCTATGAGCCTATATACGATGTCAAACGGTGTGGGGCAATTAGTAGGTCCACTTCTTGCGGGTTTGTTCCTAGAGTCAACAAGTTATTCAACGTATTTCCTTGCGTGTGGTGCATTCGTATCAGTAAGCGCTGTTATGATATTCTTGTTGGTAAAAGAGACTCGACCAGACCATGTCACAGAGCTCCATAAGACACGTGCCCGTCATGGCGTCAACCTTAAGACACTAGGCTCAGACATCAAAAGTCTCGGAAAGTACGCAGCTATATTCTTTGTCGCTGTTTTAATCTACAGGACAGGGAACACAATGGTGAACCCTTTCTTCAGCTTGTACCTGAAGGAGCTTAACATCGACTTGAGCAGTATGAGCTATCTCTTCGCCGTAAGAG
>JAHLLU010000285.1 GCA_020444005.1 archaeon | reverse complement strand
CTTCCTCTCGTGCGTCGGCCGACTGTACAGGTACTCCATGGATGAGATGCTCGTGTCGAGGAAGGTGGCCAGATCATGCTGATTCATCAGGTGGAAGAAGTAATCCGGTCCTCTTTCCAGGGCGGCGTTCGTGTCGTAGCCCAAGAGAAACTTGAAGCTCTCGGTAAGGAAGCGATAGCGAAGGACCGACATGTCGAACAGCGCAACGGAGCTCTTGTCCACCATATCAAGTTGCCGAAGCAAGGGGATATGAGTCTCGAGAACCGTCGGGTCGGTGGCGGCTTCGTCGATCCTGTAGCGCGCAAGGGCGTCGGCGTATTCTGTTAGCGTCATGGATTGATCACTGGTTGATGATTTCTCACTATAGCGAAGTTGCCGGCAGTAAGGCTACCGTTGGACGTATCACAGGATGACTGGAGGAACCAACATGTCACAGGACTTCAAGACGCTTCAACTTTTCTACGCCGCGGCCCTTGCGGACGCAACGTATCACTACGGCAGGCACCGAGTGTTGGACACGGTAACAAACGAGAAGAAGGCCGCTCAGGACCTTGCGGCGCCTTCGCACCTGCGTGCGCTGGGAGTGACCGATCTGCCTGGGATCTACCGCCGCTTCTCCGAGCTCTTCGGTTGCGCCGCGTGGAACGTCGAAGAATCCGGCGAGACGGTAACAGCCGAGGCCGGTTCCTGCATGCTCTGCGCGCTTGCCAAGAAGCAGGGAGCGCCTCAGCCCTGCCGGCCCTTCTGCATCAACCCCTTCGCAGCCTTCGCGAAGGAGCTCGATTACGAGCTCGACGTAGAGGAAACACTCTGGGACGGGAGGCGGTGCAGGTTTGTGAATAAGAAGTAACTCGGCGGGGGTCGAAGAACGCCGGCCCGGTCCGACATTCTTTTTAAAATTGAACCATCCGGTTCTGCGGAGCTCTCTACCTCGGTTCCAAAGGTCAAAACCGGATCCGAAAGGGCCGGCAGAACAACAATCGATGAGCATTGTCAACGGAAACTGACCATTCAGTGACATTGATCGGCCGTGACTACGCCAAAGAGTTGTCCGAGAATTTTTACACGTGACATAGGCGAAACGGAATTGTCATTTGAATATTAAATTTCCAATTCCTTTGGTATATAACAAAGACGGCCGTTTTCGCCTCCCCTTCCGACAGCTTTGCCACTCGCAAGTCGTGAAGATCTTCATAATCCCTTAACTCGGTTTTGATGCATTCGAACTCTTTATATGAAAGTATCACACGCTCCTTTTTTCCGGCATATTCCAGAATTGTCGGGTGCGGTTTCACGATTGCTCCTGATCGGCAGGCCTCGCGGCAACGCATTATCCGATAGGCGATCACCCGGTCCGTTTCTTCGATCTCGCAATAAAGCGGGATAGTCACCAACGGGCGACCGGTACGTCCGCGTACGGTTTGTGAGTTTCTCTTGTCTCCTTGGAAACCTTGTTGTAGACCCTCAGATATGAAGGCGAGTTTTGAATCGAAACTTAGAATGGAATAGATGGAAGCACTACGGATGGAAAACAGATCTAAGTCAGTCGAGACAAGCCGCCGGAGGCACGGATCGTTTATGGCAGACATTGGTGTTTCACCGCCCCCGCGATCCTGTTAGCCCATCGGGTGGAGAGCGGTACTCCGCAGAACGTCAGTTCCATTTTAAAAATGGAATGGCGAGTTAACGGAACGGAAGTTTGACATTGTTGCGATCTGAAGGCAAAATTTTAATAGAGGTACTCACAGATGGACAAAGAAAAAACGATCCGGCGTTATGGCACGCTGATTGCCGAAGAAGAGGGACTGAACAAACTGCGAGAGACCTTCGCGGCGGATGTACCCGATCAACATCGGGGTGAGGAGATGTTTAATGCTCTTGCGGAAAAATACACCGGCGAGGAGTTGGTCCAGGTGGCAGCAGAGACGATTGCGACTCTTACCGCCAACTCGTCGTATGACGAGTTTCACAACTGGGACTACGACCATTTGTCTTCAATTATCCAGCTTTCTAATCGATTTGACCTTACGCTGCCCCGGAACCTGATAAACGGGTTGCCGGAGCAGCTCATCATTCTTGTGGACTCCAGCAAGATCAAAGGCGGGGCGTAGAACGGTCCCGGATTTCTTAGGATAACAACCAAAGGACCACAAGAAGTGGTCGATTTTACAATATTGTTCCAACTCTGCCATATTATTCGTTGTCTGCGGCCGAGACTCGTGATAGGTTTTTACTATCATCTAAACAAGTTCTAACCAATCTCTACTTAGGAGCCAATATGAAACGTGGCATTGTGTTTCACTGGGCGATCTTTATCTTGTTCACCCTGCTGAGTCTTGTTGGATGTACGAATCCGCTCGGTGGTGGCGGCGGATCGAGCGGCGATAACGATGGAGGCGACGGCACTTCTCTCGGAGCAACGGCAACGATCACGATAGAAAACAACGAGTCCGTGGATATCGTAGTGAGTCCCGGAACATATTCGCTGGGGTCGCCGGCGGCATCCTCAGCAATC
>JAHLLU010000284.1 GCA_020444005.1 archaeon | reverse complement strand
CAATACTTTCTGTTGGTTCTTCTTTTCTTACATCATCAAAATGGAGCCTAAGAAGACCATATAATAAATCCTGAGTTTCTTTCTCATCTGAAACAGTGAATACTTTTTCACCTTTTCGAACCTCTGAATTGGTACATGCGACTGTATGAAATCTAAGCAATATGTGCTCAATTAATCGTTCAGCTTCTTCCTGTGTTAGAGGATTTAGTTTTAATGCCTCTGGCGTTAGGTCATAATTGTCTAAGATTATTTTAACCTCGTCTATAATAGAGGGAAGTGATTGCTGTATTTTGGTTATCCTCTCTATTTTACTCAGAGAAGAAGTGTCGTTTGAGGGCTTCGAAGATTTTGTCATATACTTCGGCTTCCGTTGTCTCCGGTAAAGTTACTTGTATGTTAATGTTGACGCCTAAATCTCGTTTTGGTTTTAATAAGGCATCTATTATTTCAGGGGATAATGAAGCCGCAGTTTTTTCAATAGTTTCAGTTTTTGTATCAGGCTGAATCGATGGCTTCTTTGTTGACGTTTCAGATAATGTTGAGAAATCAGCAAATTCACATAGAATGTTGAATGTTGAATAAGCTCTTCTTGCTTCATCCCGTTCCCAATTTAATTCAACTTGGAAAATTCTTATGATATCCTCTGCTGATTGATTATACGGTTCAGAGATAGACCAAAGAAGATCATAACCTTCTTTGATTCCTTCTGCCATAGCTTTTCCACTAGTTGCCTTATCTTGATACTCTTTCCAACGTTCTTTAGGGGTCCTACTTGAATCAACGAAACCTATTTTTTCCAAGACTTGTAAAAACATGTAATAATTGCTACCACTGAATCCAATTTTGTCCATCCATTTAGTAGAAGCTGTTGGAGGTCTAGGGTTTGTTTTAATAGCCTCTAAAAACTCCTTAAATTTCTTGTAATGCCGG
Source organism: archaeon (assembly GCA_020444005.1). The sequence goes on along the minus strand of JAHLLU010000284.1, from coordinate 1,586 downwards.
GTATAATAGCTCATAAATAGACATATTTATGTCACAGTAATATAAAATCTAACATTCATTTCTGAACGTTAGTTATCTATTTAATAATATATGTTCTTGATTGTTGAGATTGTTAAGACACCCTCAATTCCGCTTTTTCAATTAAGGATATCAGTCTATTTGCGAAACATACTATCTCGAAAGCTGCTATTTCTTCATCATCAATGTATCTGTGTGCAACAGGGTTTCTAAAAATCCCGTTAGCCCCTTTGAATAATAGATACACGGATAATCGTTCATTATCCAAGTCTGCTAAAATTAATTTACCTGAATCTTTGTGGAACGCTTCATCAATCAGACTATTTCCTGTTAGTCCTTCCTTGTCCCCTATTCTAGCTCTAATTCTTTCTTCAACCACTTTCAGAGCATTGAAAGCTGTATCATCGTAGGTCTTACCAAATACCCGTCTGTACAACTCTTCATCTAATAAGGGCTGAATTGTGTTTAACGCCAAACCGATTGCAGGAACAGCATGATCTACTAGTTGAAAGGTAGAGTGGTTAGGACGAGACTCAAGGTTTTTTACAAATCCCTCAAGGGGGTCTCGTAATTGACTTCCAGATTGATATCGCCCTCCACCTCCGCCTATGTATTTTCCACCACGGGTCAAATTCTCGATCTCATAGGCATCAACCCCTGAATCAGAGGTTCTATAGCCCCTAGTAATTCGTATTTTATCACCTTCATAACCGAAACTTGAATGAGAAAATTTTACATCCTTCATGAGATTATTTGATATGTATATATAAATAAAACATTTAGCTAGTGCACCTTAGAGTTATATATATTACAAACTTAAGATATTGTAAATCAAATGTCAAACGTAGAAAATGATGTGCGAACTATCCTAACAAAGGTACGAAACATGGAGACCGATATTGCCAACATGAAAAGAGACTTACGTCAAGTCAAGGACCTGGTTGAACGGATTCATAGAAGCACACGATAATCCATTTATTACTAGTTTAGAATATCCAATGTTTTTTCTTTTCTTTGGTTTTCTTAATAAGCTCATCAAGCTTCTTCAGTTTATTCTCTTGACTCATTCCAACATTCCTTATTTAAACTGAAAACAGGGAATGTAGTTTTTCCACTTCTGTGACCCTATTTGCCTAAATATCACGGATAACCATGTCAGATAGAAGCATTAGAGGGAATAATATGAAGGTAGTTGCCATTACTAAGAATCAGTGTCCAAGATGTGTTCAGGCTGAGTCTGCTTGGGGATGACGCGCGGGTTACTTGGGTTAATAACGAGACACCAGAGGGACAGAAGCTGATTGCTGATCATGATCTTGTGGCTAGGACGGCGCCGGTATTCATTGTGGATGATACTACTGTGCTGGAGAGCATGCTCAGGGTTAAGATGATGCTTGACAACTCCGAGTAGAAAAGCTCTGTGAGCGGCTTTGTTGGGGTATTGGTACCATTAGTTGCTTGTTTTGTTTATGGTATGTTTTTTGTGTGGGGATTGGATCATATTGGTGCGATAAACTTGGGTGAAGGTTGGAGGTATAATGGTCCCATTTTTGATGCTCATACGCATA
>JAHLLU010000302.1 GCA_020444005.1 archaeon | reverse complement strand
TCTTTTTTCCTCAGTTTCGATATTTACTGAATCGAGGCGCCGGAGGCTCCCGGTCGAAGGCGTTCGATGCCCAGGGAAACAAAAAAGCCGATACCCGCCACTGCAATAATCGATGCTCCGGAAGTCAAGTCGAAGGCAAAGGAAAGCCACAATCCGGCTATGGTAAAGGTGGCACTCAGCAAGCTGGATAAAAGCATCATTTTTAGCAGCGAGGTTGAATACTTTTCCGCAATATACGGTGGAATCGTCAATAGCGCAATCACCAGGATCAATCCCACTACCTGCATAATCATCACGATGCCGACGGCCAGCATGGCTATCATGAGGAAATACAGAGGCCTTACATGAACGCCCCTTATCTGAGCGAATTCCTCGTCATAGGATAGCGCCAGGTAGTCATTATAAAAGAAAAGGACGATTCCGACGATCGCCAGACCGACACCCAGCATCATCCAAACATCGGAATCGGGCACGGTCAGGATGCTCCCGAATAAATAACTCATTAAGTCGACATTATAGCCGGGCGTTAAATCCAGCAGGATAATTCCAACGGCCATCCCCAGAGCCCAGATCACGCCGATGATGGTGTCGGCCCGGTGTCTGGCTTTGTGAGTAACGGCCGCCATGACCGACGCCGCCATCAGAGAAAACCCGATCGTTCCCACCATGTAGTGCCAGCCCAGAAAGAAAGCCAGGCCAATGCCTCCGAAGGCAGCATGGGCGATCCCCCCGGATAAGAACACGATCCGGTTGACAACCACCAGCGTTCCCATGACGCCGCAAATAATGCTGGCTAGCAAACCGGCCAGCAGGGCATTTTGCATGAATTCAAATTGGAGTGATTCGAGCATTTGATATTCTGAAAACCTCAGCTGTTATCATGCTGTTTTAGTACCCGATGCGGCAAACCATGGGCGATTAGCTCGACGGGACAGGTCTCGTCCACGGTGCAGCTGTACATCATTTCAACCATTTCATCGGTGAGCTCCGGCTGGCCGTGGTAATGCAGGCGCTGATTCACACAGGCTACCGATTTGACATATCTGGATATCACCATTAGATCATGACTGACGACGATGATGGTGACCTCGGCATTCAACTCTTCTAAAAGTGCGTAAAATTCATTCTGCCCCTTGGCATCGATACCGGCGGTCGGCTCATCCAGAAGCAGGAGGTCGGGATCTGTCACCAGGGCCCGGGCAACGAAAACCCGCTGTTTCTGTCCGCCGGAAAGCTCGCCGATGCGCTGATTGTGAAACTTTTCCATCCCAAGCCTGGCCAGGGTTTGCAGGGCGGTTTTGCGATCCTCGTCCGAATGGCGCGTCCTCAGTCTGCCGGGCTTCAATTTGCCCATTAAAACCACATCGAGCGCGGAGATCGGGAAATTGTTGTTTATATGGACGTTTTGAGGGACATATCCGATACGGTGGGAGATATCTTTCGGCGGCCTGCCGAAAACTCGAATGCGGCCCGAACCCGGGGTGAGCAACCCCAGCATCAGTTTCAACAGGGTCGTTTTTCCGCCGTTGGGGCCGATCATGGCCACGAAATCAGCCGGCCGGATGTTTAGACTGACATCTCTGAGCACCGCTTGACCATGATAGGAGAAATTAAGATTGCTGATTTCGACTACCGGGTTTTCCATAGATACTATTCTCTCAATGCGGCTTCAATTTTACGGGCCACCGTTCGCAAATTCAGTGGCCAGTCTTCGGCCAGCGGATCAGCCAGGACGACCTGGCCGCCGATGCCTCTGGCGATGACTTCAGCGCTTTTGGCGGAAAATTGCGGCTGGGCGAAGATGACGCGGATACCGGTTTTGCGGGCCAATTTAATAAGCTCTATCAGTCGGGCGGGTTTCGGGCTCTTGCCCTCGACTTCCACCGGGATCTGTTTTAGCCCGTATGCCTGGGCAAAGTATCCCCAGGCCGGGTGAAAAACCAGAAATTTCAGCCCCTGCCGGGCGCTGAAGATGGTCTGAAGTTCGGCATTCAGCACCTGGATTTCGGAAATAAAATCATTGTAATTGGCTTCGAAAATGGAACGGTTATCCGGATCGAGTTCTTGGAGTGCAAGCAGGATCGTTTGGGCCTGAATCGCGACCAGCGGCGGTGACAGCCAGATATGGGGGTCCTGGCTGCTCTCGTCAGCGTGGTTCTTATCCGGCTGGTATTTGCCGGCAGGTTCCCGACCGGAGGGCCGGGGATGTGTTTCTTCCCCGTGGAGGTGGTCTGTCATCGCCATTTTTGGGACACCATGGTCCGTGGGCACGATCTTCATGCCCGGATTGGAGGCGGTGATTTTTGGCAACCAGATTTTTTCAAACGGAACACCGATGGAAAAGTAGATATTTGCGCCCGCAATAGCTGCCATCTGCCCCGGACTGGGCTCAAAAGTAGCCGGACTCGCCCCGGGTTGTACCATTACCTGCACCTCGACCAGCTCCCTGCCAATTTGTTGCACGAAATACTTTTGCGGTAAAATGCTGACGAACACCGCTAATTTTACTGCGGCAGC
>JAHLLU010000283.1 GCA_020444005.1 archaeon | reverse complement strand
GATCAATATCTACGATGATCCCCTTATTCCCATCATCGTCCATCACCTCAGTTCTGTACTCGTGACTGATCTCAGTGAGCCTCATTGTGGTTCCAGTTGTGTTGATAAACAGGGGGATAGCTACATCAGCCTCAGTTAACATGAAATCTGTGGTTCCCCTGTTTTCAAACCGGTACTCCAGCGTGTACTCGTATACAGTAGGCGCCTTAGCGACCGCTAGGGGGAATAACAAGTTCAAAACCAGTAACGCCATGATGAGGCTACGTGTTTTATTCAATTGGTTCAAAAGAGAGGGGACAGTGTCCCTAAAAAATAGTTCCCAGACTCACTTACGCGTCTTCTTGATCAAAACATGGGTAGCCTCAGCGATATGCTCAGCCGTTAACCCATGATGTGCGATCAACTCACTCTGTTTCCGCGCGGTCTCACTGAAGGTATTCTTTACACCCATTATCTTCATCGGTGTCGGGTACTCTTCTGCGAGCACCTCGGCTACTGCACCTCCTAGTCCACCGTTTACCTGATGCTGTTCAGTTGTAAGGACCCGTCCAGTCTTCCTCGCGGATGCGACTAATGCGTCTCTGTCGAGTGGCTTCAACGTATGCACGTTCAAGACCTCAGCGTTAACGCCCTCACCAGAGAGAATCTTTGCGGCTTCAACCGCAAAGTTCACCTGTGAACCGATGGCTGCAATGGTTACATCAGCGCCTTCTTGCATTACCGCGATTTTTCCAAGCACGTACTCGTAGCTCTTTTCGAGTATGGGCTCTTTTTCTCGCCTGAGCCTCATATAGGTTGGTCCTTTGATCTTCATGACTGCGTCGAGAGCATGTTTCGTCTCCTCAGCGTCACAGGGTACAAGCACCTTGAGGTTTGGGATAACACGTGTAATAGCTAAATCCTCTAATGCTTGGTGGCTAGCACCATCAGATGCACAGGATAATCCACCGTGTGAAGCCACAAGCTGAACATCCAGTTTATCGTGAGCAACCAGGTTCCGTATCTGGTCCCAAGCTCTCCCTGTCTCGAAATAAGCAAAGCTTGAGGCGAACACCTTCTTTCCACCTAAGGATAGCCCAGCAGCGAACGCCACGAGGTTTTGTTCCGCTGCTCCTACATCAAAGAATCTTTCTGGATATTCTGGTGAGAACTTGTTGGTCCTAGTTGATGCTGATAGATCTGCGTCTACTACGACTATATTCTTGTCTGCACCGTTTTCTTTGAGCCATTCACCGTAGGCGTCTCTTGTTCCTTTTGCTGACATCTTCATGCCTCCCCTAGCTCGCTTAGAGCCTTCTCCAGTTCTTCATCGTTAGGCGCCTTCCCGTGGAACCCGACATTATTCTCCATAAATGATACGCCTTTCCCCTTGGTGGTATGTGCGACTATAACAGTGGGCTGCCCCTTATGCTCGGATGCTTGTTTGAATGCATCAAGTAACTCAGTATAGCTGTGCCCATCACACTCAACGACATTCCAGTTAAACGCCCGCCACTTATCAGGGAACGGCTCAAGACAGACCACATCCTCGGTGCAACCATCAATCTGAAGCATGTTCCTATCAACGATAGCAGTAAGATTATCCAGCTTTCTGCTTGGCGCCATCATGGCTGCCTCCCAGACGAGCCCCTCATCACATTCACCGTCACCCAAGAGACAATAGACCCTAGTCTTTTTGCCGTCGATTTTTGCTGCGGCTGCGATTCCGGCGGCAACGCTTAGCCCGTTTCCGAGGCTTCCTGAGCTTATTTCTACTCCTTTGGTTTTCATGGCATCTGGGTGTCCCTGTAGTATGCTTCCGTATTCTCTTAGATTGTTAACTGATTCTGGGATGTATCCTGCTTCCATGAGAACCGTGTAGAATAGTGGTGCAGAGTGTCCCTTGCTGAGTACGAATCGGTCATATTCAGGGTCAGCAAGGTCTCTGTTCATTACGTTGAAGTAGAGTGAGAGCATTATCTCGACACTGCTCAGGCTCCCTCCGGGGTGACCAGACTTGGCGTCATGGATCATCTTGAGGAGATGAGCGCGTGTTTTCTTAGAAAGTGCTTCGAGTTCAGACACGGAGAGCTTTTTATTCATTTATCCACCAGCGGAATTTGCTATATCAGATATTAGCATGTGTTTAAAGGCTTCTTAAAACCGTCTATTGTGGCCTCTAAAGATACATTGGAAATTAACATGTTGATGTCAAGGAGTCTCATAGATCAACTGGACCTTGATCACTGTCTCTGGGTCTTGTAGAACCTCCACAAGCTCCTTTGGAATATCAACTGCTGCTTTATCACATTGAACCATCAAGGTTCTTCCACAAGTATAGCTACTTTTCCTCGCCACCATATCTATCTCGTCAATGTAGGTTAGCTCAGGGTCTCCTCTACCCGTGGACTCAAACACATAGTTTCCCGCTTTGAGGCTGAATGTTATTCGTGTTTCTGGGTTTCGGGCTGCTTGTTTGATCTCGGATGGTAGTTGTGCTAGTCCGGTCTCTGCGTCTACCGCGATTATGCAGTCTCCTC
>JAHLLU010000282.1 GCA_020444005.1 archaeon | reverse complement strand
CTATTGTGACTAGAATACATATTGTCCTGCCGTTACATCTTCTAGTCGTTTTACACTAAAGTTCTAAAGTTGAGAGATGTTAGGTTATCCATGGTTGAGTTCAGAGACTATAAGGGTCCATTGCCAAAATTAGACGGTTATCTATCTGATCATGAGTCACATGAGAAGATGGTTTCTATCGCTGTTGAGCCTTCTCCTGTTTACATAGAGGATTGGAGGGACTCAAACAGGCTGAACTTTGATTTCACCTTGACCGGGTTGACTGATAAACGGCTTGTTATCAGGTTCATCAAGGCTGCTGTTTACGATGAACAGGATAATCTGGTGACTTTCAGGCATCTTAATCATAACGCGGTTGGGGTCTCGGGCATAGAAACCGTTGGAAAACATGAGATCGCTGGACGGGAGACTGTTGATCTCTTTAACCCGTTTCACAGCTTCCTAAAAACCGTACCCCTACACAAGCTAAGGTACATGTTCACGTTCCTTGACCCAGAGACCGGAAAAGAGTACTACTATGGCAACACAGTAATACACCCAACAGCCTACCATCAAAAAGTAGAGCTAACCCTCCCAGTCAAAGGACTTGTAACCATACTCGATGGACACGACTACTACTCTCATCACCGCAGATTCGCCATGAACCAGGTAAGAAACATCACCAACAATGTCTTCTGGTCCAACTTTAGCAGATACTCAATCGACCTAACCCACCTAGGCGAGGACGGAAACACGCGAAGAATGACCCCAGAAGAGTATCCCAGTAACTATGATTTCCACTTTACAGATATCACCAAGTTCTACACCCATGAAGCCCCAGTCTACGCCCCAGCAGACGGAGAAATAGTAGAACTAGTTGATACCCTTCCTGATCTCTATGACACCCAGTTTGACTTCGACCAAGCCATAGCAGATAACAAGGTCAAGGACCTAGCTGGGAACTATATCGTCATCAAACACAACGAGTCCGAGTACAGCCACCTTTTCCACCTACTCAAAAACAGCATAACAGTCTCAGTCGGAGACCATGTGTCTACCGGTCAAATCATCGCCAAGATCGGGTTCAGCGGCGCATCAACAACCTATTCCCATCTTCACTACCAGCTCCTCGATGACGCTGATTTTCTACGAGCCAACCCGCTTCCATGCCGGTTTTCCGGGGTCTGGTTGCTGAATGGAAAAGAGGCTGTTCGATACGAGAAAACAAGCATTGATACTGGGGATATTATTTACCAAGAATAAGCACTCTGGATGAGGGTATTGGTACCAATAGATTTTGGCGTTTGGAAGGAATGAGGGTTCCTCTTTTTTCTGAAGCGGTTAATTACTTATGAGGGATCAACGACTCTCCCCATGAATAAGATGAGCCCCGTCTCTTTCTCCAAGATAGCAAACATGAAAGGATGATCAACCCGGAACCGTACACCAGAAGGCATAGACATCACATAGGAAGCCCCTGTAGCTGCCGCTGCTTCTGTCCCGTTCTCGGTTACGCTTATGTAAGTCTGATGAACAACAATGTCCAGCCAGAGGTCATCCTCAAGGGTAACACCGCTGAAATCAGCTGAAGAAGTGAACGCTTTGGACATACCGAGCTCTGACAACCCGGTGTTCATCACGTATTTGGTTTCAACAGTAAACCGTGGAACACTCAAAATCATCTCATGGGGCTCCAAGTCATCGATTAACGCCGAGAAGCTCTCATGATCAATACTATTCTCGACAGCGTCTAACCCTGTTTCCCAAGGCAATAGGATAACCATAGAGTAGTCTCCGCCACTATAGTCCATCTCAAGAACCTGAACGAGATCATTCTCAGTGTAGTTGAACCACCGGTCACGAAGAAACATCATATCAACCGAGACCTGCTCACTACGTGATATGTTAAACAATAATTCCCTTGTTTTCCCGGCTTCAAACTTTTGTTTCCAGTCCCCCTTAAAATACAAGGCATTTGTTAACACCATCCTTGCATCCGAGGTAATCATCCCTTCCTCAAACAAGTCCTTGATATTGTTGTTGGTTCTACTCTCCACCCAAGCATTGATCTGTTTCCGTGCTTCCTCGCTTCTCCCAAAATCAATGTTTACTGCTTTTCCACCGTACCCAGTCTCCAAGATGCTAATGTACTCTTCAATGAATGGATAGTCTTCCTGCGCCCAGACCGAGTTAGCCGAGCGAACCGTGCAGTTGTTTTCAGGGTCATTGAGTTTATTATAGATATAAGCCGTTGAGGGTATCCTCAAATCAGGGTTCTCGCTCCACTCAAAGACTTGCTGCATCTCCTTGGCTGTTTCTTCCCTTGCTCCTTCATAGACCATAGAGAGACAAGTCGATATGCTGTAGGGTGAGAAGAATATGTTTGATTCCTCTGTATCTCTGTATTGCTGGTATTGTTTGAAGGCATACGAGTTACAGGCATCAACCGCTACATGTATGCTGTAGGAAGTTGCTCCGCTTGAGTCTAAATCGAAGAACTCGTTCTCACCTGTTGCAATGTAATTAGGGTTATCTGGCATCCA
>JAHLLU010000286.1 GCA_020444005.1 archaeon | reverse complement strand
CGCAATTGGACCTACCAAGCGTGCTTCAACCGGAGCTGGCCGCGCAGGGGTGGATCAAGGGCCTGGGACAGGTCCGTCCCGTCAAACTGGTCGTCACCTTGGCCGGCTATTTTCAGGAAACAGCTGTACAAAAGATAGACTTGCAGGCCGGAACGTTGGCTTCATCCGAGGTGCGCCTGAGCGGTTCGGTTGAAAATTTACAGGCCCGACGTGGCCTGGACCTTGATTTTGCCGTGCGGGGCAACGAGTTTGCCAGACTCAATAAAATTATCGCCCAGCCCTACATATTCGCGCCGGTCCCGGGTCAGGGGGCGTATGCCATATCCGGCAAAGTCAGCGACCCAAGCGTCGGACATTATGAAGTTAAGAACTTCAAATTTGCTTTGGCGGACAACAAATTGACCGGACGGATGCGCTTTAACCCGGCCGCCCAGCCGCCGCAGTATGAAGTGACGCTTTCAGCCCCCCAATTCAATATGAAGCCGTTTCCAATTCCAAAGGAAAAGGCGTACAGTAAACTGAACCGGATCGACAATCTGGGGCCCTTGAAAATACGTTCGAAAGTGATCGTCGCGGATGACCGGCTTTCCCTGCCGCTTCTGGATCTTCAGGCCGGCAGCACCAAATTGGCTGCCGTCAGGGTCAAAGGATCCATCAAAGACCTCACGAATCAAAGGGGCATCGATCTTCACTTTGATATCCGTGACCTAGCGCTCACGCTGGGGGCGACTCAAATCTCCGGGCGGCTGGATTTGAATCCAAGCGGCAAACAGCTTCAGTTGGCGGCCGAGCTGACATCTCCGAAATTTAACTTGCAACCGGTTACATGGTCGGCAGTGGAACCCCTTTCACGAATCGAGGATCTGGGACCGTTGAAACTGAAGTTCAATCTGGTCGGCATCGGCGACAAATTGGCGCTCGACAACCTGGATGTAACGGCCGGAAGCGAAAAAATTGTGGCACTGATGGTTAAGGGAAAGGTCGGCGACCTGACGGCTTTCCGGGGAATGGATCTGGGTTTCACCATCAGAAGCCGGAATATTTCAAAACTGATCGCCGATTGGAGCATGGAAATACCTTCGAATGGCGCCTTAGGTTTCTCCGGTCAATTTGTCGACCCCGCCCCGAGAGTCTACAAGCTGTCCGCTTTGGATGCCGCTTGGGGAGACAGCCGGGCCGGCGGCTGGCTGGAACTGGATAATTCCGGGAAACGTCCGCGGCTGAAAGTCGAGCTGACCTCGGACAAGCTGGACCTGCGCCCGTTTCTGGGGCATCTGCAAAACAGCGGCCCCGCTGATACCCAAAGCAGAGCGGGGGTCTCTTCCCCAAAAAATGAACCCGAACCAGATACGACCGCCGCAACATCCGGGAGCAGAAAAGATCGCGTCTTTTCGCCGGCGCCACTGCCGCTGACGGGACTTCAGACGGTTGACGCCGAGCTGAAATTCCGCGGTAGACAGGTTCTCATGCGGGTGTTGGCTTTCAATGATGTCGTCGCCGATATCCTGCTGCAGGACGGCAACCTTGACATCCATCCATTTAACTTCAAGATCGGCGGCGGCAACGCCGAAGGTCGGATCAATCTGAAATCGCAAAAAAAACCTGCCGAGCTGACAACGAAACTGACAATCGATCGGCTTGCGATCGGTCCGATGCTCGATCAGTTGGGCTATCCGCGCAGCGTCGAGGGTGATCTGGATGCCATCGTGGATTTGGAGGGGTCCGGGGATTCCATTGCAGCCTTGATGGCGGATCTCAACGGCGATATTCGGATCGCCATGATAGACGGCAAGGCCGAAAGCAGATATCTTGAGATGTTGTCAAAGTACCTTGGCAGCGGTATCCTGCGAATGCTCAATCCTTTTGAGGGCCAACGGCAATACACACCGATCAACTGCTTCGTCGACACCGTCGAGATTGATAACGGCAAAGCGGATGTCAAGCTGTTGCTCGACACGGATCAGACGAGTATCTTCGGCGCCGGCGATATCGACTTGAAGACCGAAAAACTGAATCTGGGAATCAAACCGACCCCCAAAAAAGGCGACCTGCCCGCGAACATCAGCTTCAGTCTGAATGAATTGTCCCAGCCGTTTCGGTTGGGCGGCACTCTTGCCAATCCGCACCTGGCCATCGATCCGGGACGGACGGCTTTCGTGCTCGGAAAATTCGCGGGCGCCCTGGCACTAGGTCCGATCGGCATTGCCGCCTTTTTTGCAGATATATCGATAGGCAAAAAAGACCCCTGCAGCGTTGCGCTGGAAAAGGCAATGCCAAAAGACCCGGCTTCCGGGGGCCAGCCAGCGGAAGAAACGCCTCAAAAACCCGCTGCCGACGCCGAAGAGCCAGAGCCGGAGACATCGGGTGGCTTTTTTAGAAGACTGTTCGGGAAGTAGGCAATTTAGTCAAGTGTTATCGTTACCAAAATTTCTTCCCGCATCGATTTACCATTGTCCAGAACAGCGAGGCTCATCCCGACTTCCCCCGGCGGAATGACGCCCCGGGTGAAGCCGGCTTCGGGTGTATTGCTTT
>JAHLLU010000287.1 GCA_020444005.1 archaeon | reverse complement strand
ACCCGAGGGCGATTCGAAATACAGTCTCTGGAGTCTGATCAATCTGCAGTTCGATTTGTTGACGAGCATGACGACGTTTCCCCTGCGCTTGCTCAGCATACTGGGAGGAGTCATCTCCCTGGCTGGGATAGGGTTCGGCATTCTGCTGCTGATCATGAGACTCGTGCACGGTCCCGCGTGGGCGGCGGAGGGTGTCTTTACTCTCTTTGCCGTGCTTTTCATGTTTGTGGGGGCCCAATTCGTTGGCATGGGATTGCTCGGCGAGTACATCGGCCGCATCTACGACGATGTCCGCGCCCGGCCCCGGTACTTTGTTGACAAGGTGATTGGGCGAGGCATCGGAACCAGAACGTATACTCGCGCCAAAGAAAGCGAAGGATGCTTTATGAAAGCAGTTGTCTTAGCATACCACAACATGGGCTGCGTCGGCATCGAGGCCCTCCTGCGCCAGGGGTTTGAGATTGCCGCGGTGTTTACGCACAAGGATGATCCGGATGAGAACATCTGGTTCGACTCCGTAGCGGAATTGGCGGCCTCGCGTGGTATTCCGGTCTTCGCGCCCGATGACCTCAATCATCCCCTGTGGGTCGAACGAATCCGGGCGATGAACCCCGACATCATCTTCTCGTTCTACTATCGCCACATGGTCAAACCGGCGATTCTGGAGATCCCGCCTGCCGGATGCCTCAATCTGCATGGGTCGCTGCTGCCGGCGTATCGTGGTCGGTGCCCCGTCAATTGGGTGCTGGTCAACGGCGAGACGGAAACGGGCGTCACGCTGCACCATATGACGCCCCAACCCGACGCGGGTGACATCGTCACCCAAAGGCGCGTGGTCATCGTGAACGAGGACACGGCCAAGAGCCTGTACGCCAAGCTCTCCCACGCGGCGGCACAGATGCTGGACGACATCCTGCCGGCGATCAAGGACGCGACGGCGCCGCGGCGGCGACAGGACGATTCGAAGGCCAGCTATTATGGCGGACGCCGTCCCGAGGACGGGCAGATCGACTGGTCGCTGCCGGCCGATGAGGTCCGCGATCTGGTTCGCGCGGTGACCCAACCGTACCCGGGCGCGTTCAGCTTTTTGGGCGACAGGAAATGCCTGGTCTGGTCGGTAACGACAATGCCGTCGGCCGGGCAGAAACAAACGGCGGGGACGGTCGTTTCCATCAATCCTTTGGTTGTGGCCTGTGGTTACGGTGAGGTCCGTATCGATACCGGCCAGCCCGAGGGGGGCGTGTACATGACCGGTTCACAACTGGCGGCGGAATTGGGACTGGCCCCAGGGATGAAGCTCGGGGCGTGCGTCAGCGCCCGCCTCAAGGCGCGGAGAAAGCAGAGCGTGCTCATCCTGGGGGTCAACGGTTTCATCGGCAACGCGCTGAGCCAGCGACTTCTCGATAGTGGCAAATACGAGGTGCATGGGATGGACCTCCGATCCAATTACATCCAGCACCTGCTGGATGAGCCGGATTTCCATTTCGAGGAAGGGGACATCGCCATTCACGGCGAGTGGATCGAATACCACATCAAGAAGTGTGATATCGTCATCCCCTTGGTGGCGATTGCCACGCCGATCGAGTATACCCGCAATCCGTTGCGCGTCTTCGAGCTGGACTTCGAAGAGAATCTCCGGGTCGTCCGCTACTGCGTCAAATACGGCAAACGCATCATCTTCCCGTCCACGTCGGAAGTCTACGGCATGTGCGACGAGGCGGAGTTCGACGAAGACCACTCCCGCCTGATTCTCGGACCGATCCGCATGCAACGCTGGATCTATTCCTGTTCCAAGCAGTTGTTGGACCGGGTCATCTGGGCCTACGGACAGAAAGAGGGGCTCAAGTTCACGCTGTTTCGGCCGTTCAACTGGATCGGTCCCAAGCTCGACAGCCTCACGTCGGCGCGCATCGGCAGTTCCCGGGCCATTACGCAGCTGATTCTCAATCTGGTCGAAGGCACGCCGATTCAGCTCATCGACGGCGGAGAACAACGGCGCTGCTTCACCGATGTGTCCGACGGTATCGAATGCCTGTACCGCATCATCGAGAATAAAGGAGGCTGCTGCGACGGGCAAATCGTCAATATCGGCAATCCCAACAACGAGGCCAGCATCCGGGAGTTGGCCCAAATGCTGCTGACCAAGTTCGAGGCGCACCCGCTACGCTCGATGTTCCCGCCGTTCGCCGGGCTGCGCGAGGTCGAGAGCGGTTCCTATTACGGCGCCGGCTATCAGGATGTGGAGCATCGGCGTCCCAGTATTCGCAACGCCCGCAAGCTCCTCAACTGGACGCCGACGACGGGCTTGGAGCATTCCATCGAGCAGACGCTCGACTTCTTCCTCCGCGAAGCCGTGCACGCCGACGAGATGGCCGCCGACGGCGATCGAACGAAGGCGTTGAATACCTCTGCTGCAGACCGTCCGTCAGAATCGGGGACGCGGATCGTTTCGGTCGCGTCCGGCCGGCCGAGGAAACCCGTTCGGGTCAGAGTCCCATGAAGGTCGGTCTGAGGATTGACGTCGATACCTTCAGG
>JAHLLU010000281.1 GCA_020444005.1 archaeon | reverse complement strand
AATGATACGATTCAGAGAGGCCTGGATATTATTAATGATGTAGATATACCTGATGAATTATCAGGTATCCCGGGTTTCCCCGTTGAGGCACTGATTTTCGGGGTAGCGGTGCTCATCATGGCAACGAGACGCAGAATCTAGCCCTTAGTTTTTATTGTATGCTTCAAATCTCATCCTATGAGTGAGGTAAAGTTTCTACGAGACCAGATCGAGACCACCTACAAGGGGGACAGTTGGCATGGACCAAACCTTGTTAACACCCTCAAAGGCATCGATTACAAACAAGCAATGAAGCGCCCCATAAAGGAAAGACACACCATCTGGGAGCTAACAGACCATACGAGTTTTTGGATAGAGGAGGTCTGGAAGGCTGTAAAGAACATGGAGGCTACTGAGCCTGATCTTGAGCATAACTGGCCTGAGATGGGTGCAACCGAGGAGGAGTGGAGGCAATCAGTGACGCGTCTTGAGGCAGCCGTGAATATGTTGCTGGACGCTTTGGCGGAGTGGCGTGATGAGCAGCTCTACGAGAAGGTACCAGGCCATGATTACAAGTTTAAGCAGATGCTTCATGGGATGGTGCATCATAACCTGTATCACGCTGGGCAGATCAATTTACTCCGGGATAAGGTCTAGTCTCCATAATCTTTCCTAGTTTTTCAGCACCGGTTATGGAAAAGGTATACTATCTGTTCCGTGATTTCTTTTGTTATGTATAAGGAAGAGGAGTATCGAGCTTTTCTTGCGAAGAGGGACATGAGCAAGGAGAAGATACAGCAATATGTTGAGGCTGTGGAGAAGGCTGAGAAATACTTCAACGCGAAAAATAAAAAGATCACAGAAAGCAAGGTCGAGGACTTTAGAGAATACGTTGCACACTTGATTGAGCAAAACGAGAACACCTATGATGACCTGATGCCTCTTGGGCGCTACGTCTACATGCTGGACATGAAAGAGCCATGGATATACTATGCGGCGATTCTAGGCGGAGAATCAATTATGCCCAGCATCCGTGAAAGACTCACAGAGCTAGCAGGAGATGATGTTTGTAATACGGTTTTCAGTAAGGTGGATGAGCCTCCACTTGGCTCTGATCCCGATAAGTATCCTCCGGCTACCAAGCAGCTTATGGAACAACTGGAGAAGGAGCTACCACAGGAACTCTATAGGAAGGTACTGGCTGGAAACCATCACAGGATACCGTTAGAGTGGTTTGCTAAACACAGGAAATGGCTTGAGGAACATGATAGGGATATTGATGGTTGGCTTAAGTGGATGCATGACTTGGCGGTGGCTGACTTGGAGGATCATCTGCGTGAAAACAAGGTCTGGTTTGAGCAGGTAATCACACAGGATATCGTTGACATGGTTAAAGAGAACCAGGAGCTTCTCGCAGGTGTTCGCAAAGGGGACTGGATCTATAATCAAAAGTTCCCTTATGCTCCACAGGACTGGATTGACGCAGAGGATCCGGTGATGAAGCGTTACTATATGTGCCACTGTCCATTGGCGCGTACAGCTGTGTTGAAGGGGGAGCCTGAGATACCCATGGAGTGGTGTTACTGTAGCGCTGGTTATGGTAAGCTCAGGTATGATATTGCCTTCGGTGAGGAGACAGAGGTAGAGGTGCTGGAGAGTGTCTTCAGCGGCAGTGATACCTGCAGGTTCAGGATCAAGATACCCGTGAATTGGCGTTAGCCGCTATTCTTCTTTTGTTGCTAGCATCGATCCGAATACTAGTCCTAGTCCAGCGCCTACTGCAATAAGATAGGCTTGTTGGGTTAGTATAAAGAGCAGAGTGCCTATGGATGCTCCTATTATCAAGCCATATCCTGATTTCTGTTGTTTACTCAAATAGATGGACCTCCCAGTCGATGCTGTCGGTTTGGGTAATGCTTTTACTGTGTTTGATGGGCCCGAGGCTGGACTCGGCTGTGATATCGGTTACGACGGTGATGTTCCACACTTGTCCTTCTTGGTATCCGATGGGAGCTAGGCTGAGTTGTACTACGCGTATTATTTCGCCCTCCATACCGGGTTGTACAGTTGCTAGGCTGTGGGTTACTTGTTGACTGTTATAGTCTGTGCCGTTGAGGATTACACTGGTATGTAATTCGGTTATCTCTACGGGGGTTCTTCCTGTGTTTTTGAACTTGTATGCGATGTAGAACTGGTCGAATGCGCCGAACTCGCCTCTATAGATAGGGCCTATTATCTGGTTCGGTGTGATGGTATCTGCTAGGCTTGCTCTTGGTATGTTCCATGCTTGTAGTGCTACTAGGGTTACTAGGAAAGCTGCTGCGATGGTTAGTAGTTTGTTTTGAGGTATTTGTTTGCTCATTTTGTCTCGTTACGGGATGCATTACGGAAATAGTATGTATAAAGGTTACTAAGTCATTATTTTTGGGGAAATGTATATACAGCGCGTCTACTCGGGAGGGCTACGCCTAATGTATTCTAGTGCCTCTTCAGCAGTGAATCTCATAGTTGAGACAATATCAAAAATCCAAGTGACAACCACATATTCAGCACCAATTATCAGTT
>JAHLLU010000288.1 GCA_020444005.1 archaeon | reverse complement strand
ACGCTACATGGACCGGCCGCAGGAAAACCCGGAAGGCTACCGCGAAACAAATATGTTAGACCACATATCGAACCTGGCAGGTAAACTGATGCTGATTCACGGGGTGCAGGACGATGTGGTGGTAATGCAGCACAGCATGCAATTTTTGCGTGAATGTGTGTTGCAGGGAAAACAGGTCGATTTTTTTGTGTACCCTTCCCACCCGCATAATGTTAGGGGGAAAGACCGGCTGCACTTAATGGAAAAAGTGAGCCGCTATTTTTTGGAAAACCTGTAAATAATTGAATGAAGCCCGTTAAAACAATATCTTTTTTGCTCGGAACTTTCCTGTTGCTGGCCATTGCCATGTGGGTGTCTCCGGCTGAGGGGATAAAACTGGGCGAATTTACCTTTCACATGCCTTCTTTTCAGGAAATGTTTTTTCAGGATGATCAGGATTTTGTGGATGTTTCGGAAATCATTGAAAACCAGTTTAGCATCGATTCTGTTCTAATTGCATCCGATGATGAACCAACAACAATTGTTCCTGCGGCAAATTACAATTCCCTGGTGGAAAAAATCCAGCGGATTGAATTGAACGATTCTGCAACACTAAATTTGTACCGGTTTTTTGAACGGCTGGAAAATGATTCCCTGGTTCGCATTATGCATTATGGCGACAGCCAGATAGAAGGCGACCGGATGACCGCCTTTATTCGTAATAAACTGCAAAACCGTTTTGGAGGTACTGGTCCCGGCCTCCGGCCTGCACTTCAACCCTACGATTTTGTGCTTTCTGCCGTTCAGCAAAACTCAGGAAACTGGATACGGTATCCGCTTTACGGGAAAGTTGATTCAACTATCGAACACAACAATTACGGAGTGATGGCTGCCTTTTCGCGGTTTGTCCCGCCGGTTAACGATTCTGTTCCTCAAAGCGATTCAACATTTTATGAGGCAAGCCTGACCATTGAAAAAACATCCGTTTCTTTTGCTCCTGTTCGCGTTTACGAATATTTCAGGATGTTTTACGGGAATGTAAAAATGCAGGTTGAAATGAATCTGCTGGTTGGCGATTCGGTTTTAATTTCCGAAACGTTAAAAACCCATGTTGATTTTGATGTTGTGGAAGCAGACTTGCCCGATACAACTTCTCGTATTCAACTGGTATTTAAAGGTTACGACAGTCCGGATATTTATGGCATTGAACTGGCTTCGCGGGAAGGAGTAATCGTGGACAACATTGCCTCACGGGGCAGTTCCGGGCTCTTTTTTACCCGGAAAAATGCAGTGCACAGCCGGAAATTGTACCGCGAACTTGATCCGGGTTTGTTTATTCTTCAGTTTGGCGGAAATACGGTTCCCTATCTCACCGAAAAGGAGAAGATTGAAAACTACGGGCGATGGTTCCGTGCGCAAATAAAATGGCTGAAGAAAATTTGTCCTGACGCTGCAATTCTGGTAATTGGTCCCAGCGATATGTCAACCAAAATGAAAGACCGCTACGTTACTTTTGAACACCTGCCTCATTTGGTTGATGTTTTAAGAAAAACCGCTTTGGCTGAAGGTTGTGGATACTGGGATATGTATGAAGCTATGGGGGGCTTTGGCAGTATGCCTTCGTGGGTGAATGCCCACCCCGGGCTGGCACGGCCCGACTACGTGCACTTTTCATTACGCGGCGCGCGGCTTATAGCCAATATGTTTTACAATGCCCTCATTTTTGAGTACAATAATTATTTACAGGAAAAATCTTAAAATTGAAAAATGGAGTTTTTTTTGCAAATAGAATGGAACGCATTTTTCAGGGATATTTTCTTGTATAACGAAACAACTCCCCTCATTTTTACACGGTTCTTTTTTTGGGGATTTTTTGCAGTAGTTCTGGCAGGCTATTCGCTGGTTTACAACAACCGGAACCGAAGTTTGAGGTCGGGTTACCTTTTTGCAGCCAGCCTGTTTTTCTACTACAAATCCAGCGGTTTTTTCTTTTTTATTTTGCTTTTCAGTACCCTGACCGACTTTTTTATCGGGAAAGGAATTTACACTTCAAAAAGCAATTTTATTCGGAAAATTTTATTAACCCTGAGTGTCATCATCAATCTTTCGCTGCTGGCTTATTTTAAATATGCCTACTTTTTTACTGAAAGTTTGAATTCGCTTTTTGGTGCCGATATGCAAGTGATTAATCATTTGGCCGCCTGGGCGAACGAAGCTACCGGTACACATTTTAATGTGAATCAGATTCTGCTTCCTGTAGGTATTTCCTTTTTTACGTTCCAAACCATCAGCTATTCGGTTGATGTTTACCGGGGCGAAACCAAACCAGTGGATAACCTTATTGACTTCGGTTTTTACGTGTCGTTTTTCCCGCAGTTGGTTGCCGGACCAATTGTTCGGGCATCGGGTTTTGTAAAACAGATTTATGAAGATTACCACATTACCAGGCAGGAGTTTGGATGGGCTGTTTACATCATTTTAAAGGGCCTGGTAAAAAAAATATTTATTGGCGATTACATTGCAGTAAATTTTGTCGATCGGGTATTTTCGGAACCTCTTACTTACTCAGGATTTGAGAATC
>JAHLLU010000280.1 GCA_020444005.1 archaeon | reverse complement strand
TTACCACAAAATGACACTAGATCCTCACCCCGATCATCTAGCGGTTGGAGAGATCACAAGACAAGCCATAAAGAAATTTAGCGATAAGGAGAAACTGGATTACATCTTGATGTCAAGTATCCTACCGGATATTTTTGTAGATATCAGCGATGTTAGAAGAGTAAAACTTGAAGCCCTATCAAAGCACGAGACTCAACTAAGCTTCAACAGCATCATTTTTCCATTTCTTGAAAAACTAATAACCAAAATATGGGGCGCCTACTTGAACATCGACTACGCTGAAGGCTACCGTATAGTAGAATTAAAGGAACTAGAAAATGATTAGTTACTTGGTTATCTTTTTGATAAGCCTCGGTTTTAACTTGATACCTTTTTTAGGTCCCTCAAGTGTTGCATATGCTGGTGTTATCGCCGCCGATTTTCCATCCTTGAACTTCTTTATTCTTGGATTGGATATTGCGTTGGGAGCCTCGCTAGCTAAACTCATTCTCTTGCTTTTATCCTCAAGGGTTTATAATCGGTTTAATGAAGATAGAAAACTCAAGATTCAGAGCTATGCCTCAAAGTTAGGTAAACGAGGCTTTGTCTTGGTTTTCCTCGCTGCAACTGTTATCCCTGATGATCCAGTGATTTTCTCCCTTGGTCTATTCAAATATAACCCAGTCAAGTTTTTCATCGTGTTTTTTATCGGAAGAACTATTCTTACAATTTCTAGCGCGTATTTAGGACATTATCTTGGACACGGTTTGCTCTCGGTCTTATCTGAGTGGCAGCTAGCCACTTTATCTGCCATAATACTAGCTATTGTATTAATTATATTTCTAATACGGGAACCTAAAAAATGAAAAATCCACAATAGGTGTATATTTTCTTCATTTTCTAAAGACATGGTTTTTCTGTAGGACTTGCTTAAGGGAAAATGGTGAGATTATGGACCAAATAGAGAAGCAACATTCTGTAAGACGCATCGATTCCATAGATCAATTTCGTGGTTTCGCTATACTGCTCATGGTACTTGCGAATTATATTAACGACATCAATACATTACCAGCTTGGTTTAAACACGCCTCAGATATCGGATATACATTTAGCGATCTTGTTGCTCCCCTGTTCGTCTTCGCTATTGGTCTGACATTTGGTATGTCCTTTCGTCGTAGATATTCCCGTGATGGGGCTTGGAAAACCTATAATCATTTTTTCTCCAGAAACCTCGCTTTGATTGGTTTAGGGTTTTTAATTACTCTGGTGGGGACTTATGCCTCATATTATTCATCGTCAACAAATTGGGGTCTTCTTCAGGCTCTTGGTGCTGCTGGTTTAATCACGTTACCATTCATCAAAGTTGATGCAAAATTCAGATGGGTTTTTGGAGTAATAATCTTGATGCTCTACCAGCTCCTTTTAGATAAATACTGGATGACTCAAGTAATCAACGCTGCACATAATGGTCCATATGGCGCTTTGAGTTGGGGCGCTATGCTAATCATAGCTACCTCATTAGGCGATCTGTATCAACAAGACGAAAACAGATCAAACCTATTCTGGATTTCAATTATCCTCATAGCTATCGGTATATTCACTGGGCAGATAATTCCGATAAGTAAACACCGAGCATCAGCAAGCTATGTGGTGTTATCGCTTGGGTTGAGTAGTTTAGTATTCTATTTTTTTCATATAATGGAGAACACGTATCAGTACAGTCTCCCAATTCTATCTGAATGGGGGAAAAACTCATTACTTTTGTATATTCTTCATGGCGTTTTGCTGAGCATATTATTGTTGCCACAGAACCCAAACTGGTATTATAATGCACCCTTATGGCTAATAGTATTCCAAGCAAGTGCCGTAATACTCATCCTCAGTTGGATAGGAGTCTATTTTAACAAACACAACTGGAACCTAACAATATAGTCCAAGCAAATTAATACAAATTCTTACTCTTTCCTACCAAGAAATTTTTTCCCAGAATACCCACCAGTAGACACCAATAGCCCAAATTATTAATCCACAGAAACAAACCATTATCTATGGCTGGTATTCTATTAAGAAAATCAAAGAAAACAGGGTTACCTCCCGGTACCCCCGTCTATGTTGGTGACGAGGAACCCCTCCCAGCACACATCGATGAGATTTCATATGATCAAGAAGAATATCGGGAGAAAATCGTTGATGACGTCACCGAGATACTTGACGACTTGAAGAGCCCTGATATCACATGGGTAAACGTCAACGGGTTAAAGGCATCAGACATCATCGAGATAGGCACCGCCATGGGGTTCCACCCATTAATCCAAGAGGACATAGTGAACACACTTCAACGCCCCAAGGTCGAGGAATACCCCGATAACATCTTCTTCGTACTCAAGATTATCAAATACGATGAAGAAGCAGAAGAGATCAACGTCGAACAAGTAAGCTTCATCCTCGGAGACCACTACCTAGTCTCGTTCCAAGAACGCCACGGCGACTGCTTTAACATCATCAGACAAAGAATCAGAGAAAACAAGGGAATCATCCGCAAAATGGGTGCAGACTACCTAGCCTACAGCCTCATAGACATGATCGTAG
>JAHLLU010000279.1 GCA_020444005.1 archaeon | reverse complement strand
ATCTCTGTGGTGTTATCTCTAACCGTGATGGTCTCAGCGACTGTGTAGTTTAGTGGTTTTAGCTGCTGTATTAACCACTGGGTGTTTGTATCGAGGATGACGCCGTCCAGTATCTCGTTGCCGATTACGAGTATGCCTACCGTGTTCAAGATACATGGAAGATACGCCCCAGTGTGATAATTCTTACTATACGTGTTTTTGGTCAAAAAACGTGCTTACTGTGACGCTTTTTGTCACTATTCAGAGTTTGATCTGGTTCGTTCTTGGGCTTTTTTCTACAAAAGAAGCCTGATTGTAGCTGGGATTGGAGTAACCCCTCCCCCCCTTATCGTTTTACATGAACTTCTATTGATACTTCGATGGGGATTGCTTCTTCGATGCTTTTGGTGATGTGGCAAAAGTCTCTTGCTCTCTCTGCGCATTTCTGGTTCATCAACTCGTTGTCCTCGTCGCTCCAAACTTGCATATCTATGCTGATGCTTTTGACTCTGTATCCATCACTGTTTGTGAGCTCAATATCAGAGGAAACATCAACTTTGATGTCTATTGTCTCGACCTTCAGCATTACGCGATAATAGTTGAACGTGTTCATGATGCACCCTGCGAGGCTCGCCATGAATAACTGGTCCGGGCATGGTGCAGTCTGGTTTCCACCATGCTCCTTGGGGGTGTCGAAGGATTGTGTGAATTCTTCAAGCTGGGCTACTCCTCCTGTCTTATGGTCCCACTGTGCCTCGGCGCTGTAGGTTAGGTGTTTTTTAAGCCTCATACCAGATAAACTGGGTTTATTGGTTCTTAGAACTTATCATATAACAATGGGTACTCTATCAGTTTTTTCCGTTTATAGCGATCCATCTTAGGCTATTCTGGGACTGTTTACTTGAAAAGAAGCTTGATTGTGGCTGGGATTGGGGTACCCCCCCTCCCCCTACGCTAATAATTCCATTACTGTGCGTATGATGGCGCGTGTAATCTGGGGCAGTGAATCAATGTCAACCCATTCATTCGCCTCACACGTGTTACCCCCAGATGGACCCATGATAATCGTAGGCACACCTCCATGAACCGCGATATGATTAGTATCCGCAACGCTACGGGCTAACGCCAACCTTACTTCTTCACCTAACTCCGTTTCAAGGCTCTTTTTCGCTGTCTGGACGAACCTTGAGTCTGGTGGCGTGATGAAGCTGGTGGGTGCGGGGGTGGGTCGTTCATCCCATGTTAGCTCGTATCTTCCCTTGATGTCTGCTTCTGCTATGATTCTTTTTATCTGATCTGCTGCCTCGTCAACTGATTGACCTGGAAGGATATGTCTGTCTATGGTGACCTCGGCTAGCTCAGGTACGTATATCTTGTCGCCGCCGCTGTGCAGTCCTGTGACGCAGAGGGTTCCCCTCATATTGTACTCGGGCATGTATCCGAAGCCATCTGGTTTATGTTTCTCAAAAGATGCCACCACCTTTGCTGCATCAACTACCGCGTTTACTCCTTCATCATAGGCTGCGCTGACGCTGGAGCCATAGAACCTGAGCTTGAAGACATGTCTTCCTCGTTGTCCAATCAATATCGTAGCATGGTCGGCTGGCTCGAGTACGATACAGTATTCACAGCCTTCCAGTATCCCTGACTTGATTAACGCGTGGGCTCCTCTACTCCAGTACTCCTCGTCGCTGGTGCCGCTGACTATCAAGTCTCCGCTTAGTTTTACCCCTGATTCTATTATGGCTTCTAAGGCTGCAAGAGCGCAGGCAGCTCCTCCTTTCATATCGTGGGCTCCCAGTCCATAGAGTCTACCCTCTTTCTCTACTATCTTGAAAGGTGGTGTATCCCAGCCCTCAAAGGCGTCAAAGGTGTCTATGTGGAAGTTGAGCATCAGCTTGGGTCCGTCTCCGCCCTTATGTACTGCGTAGACGGTGTCCCCTGCTTCCTCTACTGGTAGTCTTGTGATTTGGCTTAGTCCTAGTTTTTCGAAATAGGCTATCAACCAGTCGGCTATCTTTTTTTCTTTGCCTGTTTCTGATGGAATCTCAACTAGTGTCCGTGTTAGTTGGGCTACTCTTTTCTCTTTTACAAGTTCTAATGGGTCCATGATGTATTCCCTCTGATGTTATTATCAAGGTGCATACATGGTAAAAAGCCCTGTTTATTCAAGGCAATACCTTAAGATGGCTTCAACGTGAATCTCTACAGTGTTCAAGACAGCTATCAGATTGAAACACCTAGTATAACTTTTGTAGATAGCCGTATACTCTTTTTGTAAAGGAAACGGAATGAAGAAAAACGAAATAATAATTATCTTTGCAATAATCGGAACCTTTGTTGTCATCGCTACATCATTACCGCTTATTGAAGTATCTGTAGCTGCGAATTATCTTGAAATCCAAGAACTAAGTTTCGAGAAGCAGGTCCACATTAATTACCCAGTAACAGTTGAAATGGAGTGGAATAGTAGTGCAATTTCCTACGATCTTCTTGATGATAGATTTTACATCTATTGGATTGTACCCGTTGAACAGTATCGAGATATTGATTTCCATATAGAAACTATAAACAACCCTGAGAGATTGGTACTACTCGAAGA
>JAHLLU010000298.1 GCA_020444005.1 archaeon | reverse complement strand
GGAAAGGCCGAATATTTTGAAGGGCAGGTGAAGCGGTTTCAGGGGATTCGAAAGTGTTCGAAACCGTAAAGCATAAGTTTACGGTAGCCAATTGTGACACGCGGATATGGGAAACCGGCTTTGATTGGGCAAAGAAATCAAGGCTCGGCTATAAAAACAATCCGCGATAGCCTTTTAGGCTTTGTGTGTCGGGTAACCCTACACTGCAAACAGATGCCTGTCAGTCCTGCTGCTGGTTTTACGGATCGGTTATTGCCTTTTTATCTGGCGGGAGTATTCCAATGATTTAGCGGATTCCGGTGGCGCCCCCGCTTCCATTTTTTTTTAGTTTTTCTTCGAGCTCCCGGATTTCAACCTCCAATGCCTCCCTGGCGGCACGATGCTGCTGTATTTTCTTGTGCTCGATGTGACGCCGGTTTTCCAGGTACTTCAACTTATCCCGAAGTTTTCTGATGGACTCCTCACGCAGCTGCTGGTTTATCCGTTCCATCAAATGCGCGTGTTTGCCGTGCGGATCTGCCAGAAAATACCAGGTTTTGGTTTTGTGGCTGTACCATGCTTCACCGGAGACATGTTTTCCCTTTAACCGAACGGCCGCATCGAAGATTTTAAACGCCCCCTCCTGCCTGGGGATCCCATGGACACGAGCTTCCCTGTGCCGTCCGTCCTCGCACTGAACCAACTGTTTTTCCATAACGATTCCCCTTAAAGTTGAAGCCCAACGTTGATCAGGCTATGGGCGGCGGTTGCTCAGGCTGCATGTCGCGGCCATTTCTCAGGGTTCCCATGGCCTTGGTCAGCTCCATTAGTACACCCAATCCTTCCCGGGCTTCTTTGCCCGACAGCGCCCCCAACATGCCAAAGGGACCGACTGGCTTGGCGCCTGCCAGATCGACCTTAGCGGGCAATTCGGAAAACTTTTTCAGAAATGCAACGGCGTTCGGATCGCTGAGTTTTTGGACCACGTCGAGGAGCGCCACCATTCCATCGCCGATCTGCTCGATGTCTTCGGCGCTATACTCCGCAGCTATCTTCTCAAGTATATCCAAGGTGGCCGAAGCGATCTGGAAAACGCCTTTTTGTTCCAATTCATCCAGAGAGTCGATGACCTGGGGCACGGCGGATTTAAACAACGGCTCGACCGTGGTGACGAAATCGACTATATTTCCCAGCTGCTCCAGGGCAAATATGATGTGTTTGGTACTGCGAAGCGTGCGTTTGAACAACACGAGCAGGTCTTCCAATTGAAAGCCGGATTCCACATCCTCCAGCTCCCGGATCAAAAGACGGATAGCTTGACCGCTTAAAGGTATCAGGTCCTCCCGCAGTTCTTTTATCCCCCCGGCGGTCCTGGATATCGGAGCCAGCTGGGCTTCGATGCGATCGAGTCGCTCCAGAATCAATTCCTCGCTTGTCATGGCGGCCTCCTTTATTCCGTTACCAGGCTGTGGCGCATTTTACCGGCCATTGTCAATTGATCTTCCAGGGGCAGCTCAACCCCCCTGAGCATCATATTCCAGTAAACCCACTTGAACATCATCTTCCCCCAATAGTTCAAGTAGCTGTCTCCGAGAAGGCTGAATGGCCCCAGCCCCGGGAAAGGGAACTTTCCGGGCAGCGGTTCGTATTCGTAATTGAAATCGATGAGAAATGCTTTTTCATACCCCGAACAGATAAAACAGGTGGCGTGCCCGTCGAATGTCGGTCGGGGTTCCTGGCCGTCGATCTCCCGCATGATGTTATCCGCTATGGTTTGCGATTCGTAATGGGCCACCGCTCCGGCCTTGGATGTCGGAACGTTGGTGGCATCGCCGACCACATAGATATTGTCCGCGTTTTTGGCTTTCATGGTGAAATGGTCGGTTTCAACAAATCGCAGCGGATCTTCCAGTCCCGAACCCTCGAGAAACCGGGCACCGAAGTTGGGGGGAATGGCCACCAGCAGATCATAATCGATTTTTTCTCCTTTGTGGGACTCAATGGTTTTTTCTTCGGGATTGACCCGGGCAATATCGAAGTTTGGGGTGACCTTGATATTTTTTCGCATAGCGATGTCACCCAGGATCCTGGAGGCGATGGGCTTTGAAAATGCACCGGCCATCGGCGTCACCAGCTCGATTTCCACATTGTTCCGAACACCCTGGGTATCGAAGAACCAGTCGGCCATAAAAACGAATTCAAGGGGAGCCACCGGACATTTGTAGGGCAACTCGGCAATGTTCAATACCAGGCGACCGGTGGAAAAATATTTCATTTTTTCCCGCAATGCGACCGCGCCTTCGGGTGTATAAAAATCGTGAATGTTTTGACCGTAGTCATCCAGCATACCGTCGACTTCTTCGGGCACAATGGTACAGCCGGTGGCGATGACCAGCCAATCATAGTCATATTTTCCCTTTTTGCCTTCGACTTTGCAGCTTTGGGTGTCGATACCGACCACCTCGTCGAAAATGAAATTTACCCGCTCGGGTATGAATTCCCGTTTGGGCTTTTGGCAATCTTGCGGCGAGTACACGTTAAAGGGTATGAACAGCCACCCGGGCTGGTAGTGATGCATTTCATCATTGTCAATGATGGAAACATCCCATTGGG
>JAHLLU010000289.1 GCA_020444005.1 archaeon | reverse complement strand
TCAAAATGGTCTGTTTCTCCACCTCCGCACGGGTAGGTCGGCGGAGGAGAGAGGGGAGGGGGACTGCATCATTCACGCCATTGGCGCGGACACTCACAAGACCCTCGTGTCTGTCACCAACGACTTCTCCCCATGTGCTTATACTGTAGCACAGCTGTATCGATGTCGTTGGCAGATAAAACTATTTTTCAAATGGATCAAGCAGCATCTGGGAATAAAGGCATTCTTCGGGCGGTGCGAAAATGCTGTCAAAACCCAAACCTGGATCGCGGACTCAGTCTATGTGCTCATCGTAATTATCAATTTTAAAAAACTGAATTTATTGCATTAACATTGGGAATTAGTGACTGGTAAATTCTAATCCCAAAAGTTGAATTTCATTATATATTGACAGCCGTTGGATCTGGTTGTAGAATCTCCTTGAGAATAGGGCCGAGTGAGTCTCACCAGGTTTTGTTGAAGTTTCCGTATATGATGAGCCTTTTCTGTCCAGGCCGTTCGGCCGTCTATTCTGAATTTCATCCGCAGTTTTTTCCTCTACATCTCAAGATCGGAATATCAGGACACGTAATACATTTGGCTTGAGGATTGTCAAACGCAGCCATAAGAGTCATGCAGGCAATGTCTCTGCGATGTAACATTTCAAAACGGGTAGAATCGATTTCTTCTGAACAATAATAACAAACGGATCTCAGCCTCACTCACACAGATAAACACGAGCAAATCCAAATGAATTTGACCGCAAATAGATCCCTATGACGGTCCTGGGGAATGATATTTTTCATTGGGAGGCCTCTCCTGAAATCCGTGAAATTAACGTCAAAAGCATTTCTTCTTATAGTGGTCGGCGTCGCCCTGCTTTTCATTCCCTGGATGATGCCCGTGAACGGGTATGCGGCGGGTAAGGCATATGTTCGTTATGTAGATGCCGTCGAAGGTAAGGATTCGCCGGATGCCCAGGGGTTGGCTTTAGGGATAGGTGCGTGGAAAACGCTGCACTTTGCCCTTGCGGCCATCAATGGCCTCCTGACGGATCCCCTGGACAGCTGCACTCTTTATGTGGCTTCCGGTGATTACAAACACACATCGGACCCCGAGTCTGAGCCCGACGAGATTTTGGAGATTACCGTAAATAATTTGACCATTGTGGGCGCCCTCAGCCCCAGCATGCCCGTAATAGACGGCCAATCTGCTACATACTGGGCGAATGGTATTCAAATTGGCAATGACACGTTCAGTGCCTCGAATGTGTCAATCCGGAATCTTGTTGTACAGAATTTTGCGGCTTCCAGCAGTGGCATCAAGATGGTGTCCGGGAACAATAACACGATCGAGCACTGTGAAATTCGGAATAATCAATATGGGGTACACATCTTACCAGGCAGCAGCGGTAATCAGATTCAAGGTTGTTACGTCTATGGAAACCATGATGGGATCTACATTTGGCAATCCGACAATTGCACCATCAGTGGGTGCCAGATTTACAGCAATAACTATGACGGGATTGTCATGAGTAATAGTGCCAATAGCATTATCACTCAGAACACGATTCATGATAACTATGAAGAAAACAACAGTAATGGGATTTTTGTACAGGCCTGCAGTCCGGAGATAAGCCGAAATACCATTTATGACAACCGCTTTAATGTCTCGATCCAGGCGGACAGCGGCGAGACCACGTCTCCGACCATCGTAAACAACCTGATCTATCAGGTAGCATCAGGAAAAGTTCATTTCGGCATTCTCATGGGCGGAGCCGGCACGGCAAACCCGAAAATCTATCACAACACGATAAATGCCGGTGTTTACGACGGGATCTATATGGACGGCGTCGGGAACGCTCCCGAGATTAAATACAATATCATCTCCAATTTCGGTCGGTTTGGTATTGAAAATTTGAATAGCGTCGGCAACCCGGTTATTGATTTCAACGATGTCTGGGGTAACACCTCGGGGGCCTACGACGGCTGTATTAACCCTGTCCCCGGCGAAAACAATATTTCCCTGGATCCGATGTATGGAAGCTACACCCTCTTGGGAACCTCTCCCTGCATCAATGCCATTCCCACCGGCAGTCATCCAAACGATCCGATAACCGTCGATATGAATGGAACGGCAAGGCCGTATGGATCCGGGTTCGACATGGGGTGCTATGAGGACAACACCCTGCCTGCTGTGACCACGACTGCGGTGTCTTCCATCACCTCCACCACGGCCACAAGCGGAGGGAATGTTACGTCTGCCGGAGGGTTCGCGGTAACGTCAAGAGGGGTCTGCTGGAGCACGTCGGCAAATCCGATAACCTCAGACAGCAAAACGACGGATGGCGCGGGTACCGGTATTTTTAACAGCACCATTACTGAGCTCAGTCCGAATACCACTTATCATGTGAGGGCATACGCTACCAACGGCAACGGCACGAGCTACGGAAGCGACACGACCTTTACTACTACCGCTCTTCCCACCGTGACCACGACTACGGTGTCTTCCATCACCTCCACCACAGCCACGAGCGGAGGGAATGTTACGTCTGCTGGAGGGTTCGCGGTAACGGCAAGAGGGATCTGCTGGAGCACGTCGGCAAATCCGACAACCTCAGACAGCAAG
>JAHLLU010000290.1 GCA_020444005.1 archaeon | reverse complement strand
TATGATTGTCAATCATAGCTGCTAAAAGATTGTTAGCAGCACCAATTGCATGTATATCCCCAGTAAAATGTAAATTTATATCTTCCATAGGAACAACCTGAGCATAACCACCACCTGCAGCTCCACCTTTAACGCCAAAAACTGGTCCTAAAGAAGGCTCTCTCAGAGCTATCATAGTCTTTTTACCTATTTTTTTCAAAGCATCTCCAAGGCCAACTGTTGTTGTTGTTTTACCTTCTCCTGCAGGAGTAGGAGTAATTGCAGTAACTAAAATCAGTTTTCCATCTTTTTTATCTGCATATTGATTCAATAAGTTATAATCAACTTTAGCTTTATACTTACCATAAAGATCAATATCATCCTTAGAAATTCCTAAATTATTAGCAACTTCTTCAATTGGTTTCATCTTTGTTGATTGAGCTATTTCTATATCACTTTTATATCCCATATTTTTTCCTCCATTTATTTTATTAACTACAGCTTAGATATTTCACTAATAATCTTAGGAATTACTTCAAACACATCTCCAACAACTGCAATATCTGCTATTTGCATCATTGGTGTATCTGGATTTTTATCAATAGCAATAATCATATCGCATGATTGCATTCCTACTAGATGTTGAATCTGTCCTGAAATTGCACAAGCTATATAAACTTTTGTTTGAACAGTCTGCCCTGTCTGACCAACTTGATGTGAATAAGGAATCCAGCCAGAATCTACAGCTGCACGACTAGCGCCAACCGCACCGCCTACTTTTGTAGCAAACTTGCGTAAGAGATCAAATCCTTCAGGTCCCTTCATTCCTCTTCCACCTGAAATAATTATTTCAGCATCAGCAAGATTAACTGAAGCTTCATCACTGTGGAAAGTTTCAATTATTCTCTTTATAAGACTTGTATCATTTTCCTCAACACTCTCATGAATTATTTCACCAGACCTGTTTGAATCAGGTTCGGGAGCTTTCATAACTCTTGGACGTACTGTTGCCATCTGAGGACGATGATTAGAACAACGAATTGTTGCCATAATATTTCCACCAAATGCAGGTCTTGTTTGTAAAAGGTCTCCATTTTCTGGATCTATATCAAGTTCAGTACAATCTGCTGTTAAACCACAGTTAGATATAACTGCAACACGAGGTATTAGTGCACGACCTCTTGAAGTTGCAGCACACAATACAATTTCTGGTTTATATTTCTCAATAAGTCTTATCAAAATTTTAGCTTCTATTTCATCAGTGAATTCAGAAAGTATTTTATCATCAACTACAATAACTTTATCAGCTCCAAATGCAAATAGTGAATCAGCTTGATTGGCAACATTATATCCCATAACAACAACGCAAACTTGAGAAGATCTTTTATCTGCCAAAGTTCTAGCTGCACCTATTAACTCATTGGTAACAGGTTGAATACTTCCCGAAAGAATTTCTGCCACAACCCATACATTGGAGTATTTAGATTTTTCATTTTCATTAGCTATTATCATTTATTAATCCTCCAATCATAATACACTGCGAAGTCTAAGTTCTCTCACAAGCTGCTTAGCACAATCTTCTGGTGAACCTTCAACTTTTTGTGTAACAATATTCCTTGGCGGTGGTGGTGACGTCTTAACAACCCTTGTTGGCGAACCACTTAAGCCTATCTTCTCAATTTCTGCACCTATATCTAAAGGTCCCCATACTGGTATTTCAGCTTTTCTTGAAGCCATACGACCTTTTAAGGTAGGAACGCGAGGTACATTAATATCTTTTAATACAGTTAAAACTGCTGGAAAGTCCATTTCACAAATGTCATAACCATCTTCATGCATCCTTTTAACTTTTATTGTTTTGGAAGTTACATCTTCAACTCCCATTACATAAGTTGCCTGAAACCAGTCTAAATGAGCTGCAATCCCTGGTCCTACCTGAGCTGTATCCCCATCAATTGCTTGCTTACCGCAAATAACTAAGTCTACATCACCTATTTTTTCAATAGCTTTTGCAAGTGCATAGCTTGTTGCCCATGTATCAGAACCACCAAATGCTCTGTCACTTAACAATATTGCTTTGTCAGCACCAACAGATATTGCTTCACGTAAACTATTTGATGCTTTTTCAGGACCCATTGAAAGAGCAATTACTTCTCCTCCAAACTTATCACGAAGTTGTATAGCTTCTTCAACAGCATATGTGTCAAAAGGGTTCAAAATTGCTTTTAATCCCTCACGTACAATTCTTTTTGTTTCCGGATCTATCTTCGCATCATTTGTTGCAGGTACCTGCTTGATGCAAACTACGATTTTCATAAAATCCTCCTTGTATAAATTTAATTTAAACCCATAAACCTTCAAGCAAATGATATTGTGTTTTAAATCCAAGAAGTGATAAATAAACACCACATTTAGGATATAATTTATGAAGCATCTTTAGAGTTTCAAGAGGATCAAATTCTGTATCTTCTGGAATCTCATATCCAACTGCATCTGAAAGCAGATATAGTTTTTTACTCATCCACGCCTCAACAATAACAGGTATATCAGGATATTTCTCTAAAAGTTCATCAACAATCTTATTCTTTTCAATAATTGGTTGAGTAATTACAAAAGTTGCTCCTGCATTGAATTTTCTTTCTAGCTTATCAA
>JAHLLU010000291.1 GCA_020444005.1 archaeon | reverse complement strand
GATGGTAATGCTGCGCATTTCGTCTACAGCGTAGACTATAACAGCACACTGGATGAAAGCTGGCTGCAGGTCAAGCTACTGGAGAGCAGAAGCGCAGCAGGCGGAGCCATCACAGATTATGCTAACAAGTATCTGAAGCCTTCATCAAAGATCGGCGTCAACCTGGGGCAACTCAACTACAGTAGCTACGAGTATTACCGGGACCACCTACAGGGAGAGCTAGTGGATATAGGTTCAACCCTTCTCCCCGAGGTCTGGTACGGACTCTACCCAGAGGAGATCAAGCTCCAAAGAGTCGCCTCCAAGCTAGCTGACATCGGTTGTAGCGCTGCAAGAGAAGCTATGAAACCCGGTGTCAAAGAAACCGAGATGGCGGCAGAAGCCAACTATGCCATGCAGCGCAACAGAGCCGAGACCCTTAGCTTCCAGACAATAGTCAGCACAGGGCCAAGATCAGCCTACAGCCACGGCTGGCCAACCCCAAGAAAACTCAAGAAAGGCGAGTTCATGCTCGTGGACCTTGGGCCAACTGTGAGTGGCTACGCTGCCGATGAGACACGTACTTATCTGCTGGGTGAGGACCCGAAGAAAGAGAAGATGCTGGTGGTGATGGATAAGGCGGTTCAGGCGGTTATTGACCATGTGAAGCCCGGCGTGAAATGTGTAGAGCTTGATGCTATCAGTAGAAGAGTGTTGAAGGAGCATGGGTTCCCTGATTATCCGCATAGTCTGGGGCATCCACTTAGCGGGTTCCCGACTCCGAGCCTGAGCAAGACCAGCATAGATATTTTGAAGCCCGGTATGCTGTTCACCGTTGAGCCCGGTATCTATCTACCGGGTTTTGGCGGTGTCCGTATGGAGGAAAACGTTGTGGTTACTGAGGATGGCTGTGAACAGCTGACTCGTAACCCAAGACTCCTCTAAACATGGAGAATGAGCCCGAGGACCATCGCGAAAAGCATCCCTATCAATAACCCACTTGAGACCATGTGTTTATGATCCAGCGTACAATACTCGTGGGCTACTGGGATCAACTCATCAATTGTAACATAAGTCATTACACCAGCAGCAAAACCTAGACCCCACCCAACAATATCTACCCCGAAGGTCGAGATAACCACCGCACCCATTAGTGCACCAACTGCTTCCACGAGTCCACTTGCTGTGGCTAAGCCTACTGCTCTCCACTTGTCTACCCCTGCTTGGATCAATGGGCTTACTGTTGCGATTCCCTCTGGTATGTTGTGCATGCAGATCATGATAGCTACGAGAATACCTAGCTCTGGTACATGTCCATAGCCTGCGCTGACCACTATTCCTTCAGGTAGGTTGTGTACTGACATACCTATGGCGATAATCAAGCCGCTGTTGAAGAGGTGACGATCCTTGACCCCGTCCTCCCAGAGCCCAAACTCAATATGAGGAAGAGTAAGGTCAACCGCCATCATGAAAATGGTGCCAATGGCGAAAGCCAATGTGACTTGCCAAGGACTAAGTTCATTCAATGCTTCTGCGTAGAGTTCAACGAAGCTAACCACCAGCATGACTCCTCCTGCGAATCCCATGAGGAAACCCATTTTTTGGTCACTGATGTCTCCGAATCTGAGTACAATGTATCCGCCGATTCCTGTGGCGCTTCCTGCGAGTACGCTTAGTAGTATTGGTGCCAGTATGTTCATTGCGTTTCGCCTAACGGACATATCCCGTACACCGAATATTTTAGGCTTGTCTAAAATAATCGGGGTTTATGCACCGAATGATTCAAGCGCCACCAATTGATACAATCCAGAGATGAGCTTCAACTGCAGACAATGCGGTCTCTGCTGCCGAGAACTACTCCAAAAAGACATGGGCATACGAAGAGGACTAACCCTGCTACCAGAGGAAGCCAAATTATTCCATGAGACTCAGGTTAAACCCTATCTCGGGTACGGGAAACGCCCATACGAGAAAGACTTCAAGATATATGCCTACCAATTAACACTACCAAGCTGTCCACACCTGACAGAAAACAAATGCACAATCTACGAGAAGCGTCCTGCTACATGCAGACAGTTTCCATTCAGCCTCGACCCGGACAAAGAACAAGGTATTCTATTGGGTGTCGATATGAATTGTCCTGCTGCTGTTGAGCTTGTGAATAATTCCAGTGGGTTGATTGATTTCCCTGACCGGGACTCCGCTATGCGAATTTATGAGTTAAAAAAGCTGGTGACTGTGAATCCTAGGCGTGTCTGGTTTTATGACTTGGATTCAGATAAGTGGGTTCGTTATGATAAGCTGGGTTAGAAGCCCATCACTATGTTAGCTACCTGTGGGATAACCCTTTCAACAGATAACTTTGCTCCAGCGCTCGGCTGTATCTCGATCCTTAGCTCCTCATAGGGATGCGTATAGACATTGTTCATATCTCCCTGAGCCGGGTCAACTGCTGCCTTATCGATCTGTGTAAAGTCGATTACTATCTTGAATTTCTCCCCTGCCTCAAGCATAGAATCGCCGTCTCCCGCTACTGGTGTGATGGTTGTGATTGTGCCGTTACTGTCGTAGATGTCTGTGTGGCATCTTGGGTTGGTGTATGTGATTACTACTTTGCTGTCATCCATGTCTATGGGTGAGTCGCCTTGGCTGAGCCGTACGTAGAATG
>JAHLLU010000294.1 GCA_020444005.1 archaeon | reverse complement strand
AAATACCGATATTACACTTCTCGTTTTTAGAAATTCCAATTCGGTTGGCCCTACATGCGTAATTCTACAGGGCAACCCATTAAACTGCCATTGACCCAAAACCGGGTCACAATCTTCAAAATCAGCACTCATCAGCACATTCGCATTCGAAATTAAAACGCCTTGCTCAAACGCTCCATCTTCCAGTTCCGGATACCACCAGCCATACTCCACGCTGACGACATTTTCTCGCATCGTCACCACTTTCAGCAGGAATAATGCTCGCCCATTTTTGGTCTCTACCCATATGGCGTCTCCATCCTCAAAACCAAATTCCTCGGCAGTCTCTCGACTAACCTCAGCCAATGGAATTGGGTGCATCCGACGCAGCAATTCCACCTGCCGATAACCGGAGGCATAATAGGGCTGTACCCTTGCCCCACTGACCACCCGCAGAGGATAGGAATCGTCCACCTCTAGCAGTGGCTTGGGGACCGGCATTGGTTCAGCTCCCAGGTCGGCCAGAATATTAGAATAAAGCTCAATCTTACCGCTGGGAGTGGAAAAGCCCTTCGGTGAGCCATCGGCCGAGACCTGTTCAAATTTGTGATAGGTGGACGTAGGCGCATATAAGCCCGTTTCGCAAAACTCATCCCAGGTAAGCCCCACGGGAGACAATGTACCATTCATAACCTGCTCAAAAGTTTGCCAGGGCCAGTAATCTCCCTGCCCCATACGCAGCCCCAGCTCCCGCCAAAACTCATAATCAGGTTTTCGCTCATATAAAGGAGGGATAGCTGATTTTCCACCATATCCAATATTAGCAACCCCTGCATTGGTTTGGAAGGCGGGACGTTCCATGCTCCCCGCGATAGGGATCACATAATCGGCTAACATCGTGACCGGCGTGCGGGTCAATTCCAACGTGACCAGCAGATCCAGGCTTTTCAACGCCTGGTAAATCATTTGCGTATTCGCATGCGCGCTTAACGGATTGCTGCCCATGGTAATCATGGCCCGCACGGGGTAAGGTTCACCCGTCAACATCGCTTTCCAAAGCAAATCTGGATGGGTGGATGTCATATACCGATGCGGGAGAGAACCACCGATTTGCTTCGTAAATTTGGCGACCCAATCGTAACCAGAATACGTTTGCAACTGAAGAGTATCTCTTCCTAATTGCTTTTCTCGCTGGCTTTCGGGAAGCATATCGCCCAGTTCATATAGCACTTCGGGATAAAAGTCTGGTATTTCCGCCAAATGCCCGGCACCAGGAGTATCCACATTTCCGGTAATTGCCCGCAAGCAAGCAATTGCCCGATGTGTCGGCAGACTGTTTGCGCCAAGCTGGTCAATCCCCCGCCCGGTGATGATCGTAGCCGGATGGTTTTGGGCATAGGTTCGTGCCACGTGTTGAACAACTTCAGCCGAAACCCCTGTCACATTTGAAACGTGTTGGGGGGTAAAGCTTTCCACTTGTACTGCCAGGGCTTCATAACCAGTACACCATTTCTCCACAAAGTCAGTGTCATACAAATTTTCCTGAATGATGACATGCAGCAGCCCCATTGCAAATACCGCATCACTTCCCGGTTTGATCGGGATCCAGGTATCCGCCCGCCTGGCAGTGCGCGTTTTCCGGGGATCCACCACAATCAGCTTTCCACCCTGACGGGTGTAATCCAGGACTGTCCGCCAAAACAAAGAATTATCCGACTCAGCTGGATTCATCCCCCAGATAATGGCGCATTTGGTCACGTCTGGGTCCAATTCATACTCCAGCGGCCAGCCAAAAGTCAGCGTATTGATCCAAATGCCCGGATTCCAACATATTTGCCCAATCCCCAAATTATTGGGACTGCCAAACAAGTTCATAAAGCGGTGCAGCGGCCAATATTCTGAATGTGGCCCCCCAATACTGGTCGATAGCGTCTCCGCCCCATATTTCTCTTTGAGGGAATTGAGTCGAGATGCAATTTCATCTAAAGCTTGCTCCCAAGAAACCCGTTTCCAGGAACCACTCCCGCGTTCTCCCATTCGCTTCAAGGGATAATTGACCCGATCAGGATGGTCTAAAAAATCCAGGTTCCCTTTTGCTCGGCGGCAGCCGCGTACGATCCCTGCGTCATACGGATACCGGGTTGGGTCGGGGACAATCTCCAAGATTTCCCCTTCCTCAACCTTTGCGATCATTCCGCAGAGATAGCCACATAAGCGACAGTTGGTTCGGATCTCTTCCACACTAAATCCCTTGTAATTCGGCCTCCGGTCTGATCCAGGCCGGATACACGCGCTTCCCATCCATATCGGTCACCTGATACGCACAGAAAGGGATCAGGCGGTCATCATCCATGGACACCGTCATGCTGCATTCCATCAGCCGATCCAGATCCATCGACATGGCATCCATATAATTCATCACCACCACCGCCAATCCCGGGCCCGTGTCTCCGGTCTTTTTGGCCATGATGTCGGCAAACACCGACCCCTGCGGACTATGCGGGTCATAGGCGGCTTGATATTCTTCGCGCGTGATCTGTCGGGTGGCGGGAACGAATTCGTTTCCCTGTTTGATCAACTGTGTCCCACAAGAACAAAGTGGGTGCGAACACCCCAACGGCCACATTTCATAAGGCTGGATCAATCCATCGGTCTGTTCTGCCAGCATGAAG
>JAHLLU010000278.1 GCA_020444005.1 archaeon | reverse complement strand
TGGAAACCCGGTACAGACATCTATACAACGGTAACAGACAGGGTAAAAGACCACATCAAAACAGGCGACATAGTTGCATTAAGCGAGAAAGCCATCTCCACTGCAACAGGCAATATAATAGATGAATCAAAGATAAAACCCAGTCACGTCGCATATTTTCTTTCAAAAACATGGACAAAAAGAGTCTGGGGAGGACCATTAGGGAAAACCCTTGGCTTGAAAGAGCAGACCTTGCAGAACCTAAGAGATTACCCAGTTGAAGAGGGGGCAGCCCACAAACAATTAGCGCTTCAAAAAACTGGATTACTACAGAGCCTACGACACTATAGCGAAGGAGGGATAGATGCAAGCAACCTTCCATACGCGTTTGTGAGCCTACCCCTTGAAAACCCCGGAGAAATATCCCAAAAGATAAGGGAAGGGATTCTGAGGGAAACGGGAGCTGAGGTCACGGTTATGATAGTGGATGGGGATACTAGCTATTCGTGGAGAAACCTGCATCTGGCTCCTCGTGACGTTGATACAATGGGACTCATCCACTTTGGAGGCGTTATAACATTCATATTTGGCAGGTTATTTCAATTAAAAGCCCGTCAGACACCCATCGCGGTATCTGGAGAAAATTTGAATCCTGATCAAGCTCTCTGGTTTGCACATCTTTTTCATAGGCTCTGTGGTGGAGGTGCTGGGCGAACAGCTTGGAGCATGAGCCAGAACATGGATACATCGCTTACAGGAGTGACTTGGGAGATGTTGGAATCAGTAGAACATTTCCCTATCACAATAATCAGGATACTAGAATAGCGGTGAGTCCTGCACATATGAACGCCCAATCTTGAGCGCTATCGCTGCTTTCTCAAGTTCCTTTCCCAGATATGCTGCGTGGTCATATTTTGAGATCAGTTTCTCTCGGATTATTGTCTGGTATATGACACGTGAGTCTTTTCCTCGGATGATAGTATCAGGTTCCTTGCTTCCAGACGGGTAATAAATTGCTACAATTTCCTCGGCGTTTCTGTCTATCTGTATCTTAAACCAACCTTTTTTGTCAGGGTGATACTCGATTTCACCTACACCTTGAAGGATTCGAGCATTTTCTTCCTCTGATGCATCATAATCAAGCTCCTTCCACCGTTTCTCCTTTAACAAAAGCAGGTCCAACCCAAGGTCTTTGAGCACGGTGCCCCTTTTCTCTGCTAAAAACATCATCCGAGAAGCATTAACAGCCTCAGAGACACTTCTCTTTGCCTTGACACTGTACTCGGGAACATGTAGTATACATGATCCAGCTTCCCTAGCTAACGCGATCATAGCGGCGTGAACACCGGGACTATCTGCGTCTATTAGTTCGACAGCGTTTCCTACGCCAAAAAGCAGAGGAATCTGAGGATGTGACTGGTTGAATAACTGATATGCTTTCAATCCTTCAAGCAATCCTGGTGTCAATAGAGGTTCGACAACTAGATCACCGATAATCTTCTGAACTCCAACCTCTTGAAGCATTTTTACTGCCTCGGATAATCGTTTTACTCTTTCCTCGGCTTTCTTTGGTAGTATTCCCCGGCTCATGTTTGTTGGTAATACTACCACTGCCTCATCCGAGACGAGAGGAGCAATGGCTTCCATGTTACCGAAGTCTAGGCTTAGAATCATATCGACGCCAGTATCGATAGAAGCCTTGATTTCATCAACATTCAATGTATCAATACTAATCGGGAGATCAACGGTCTCTCTGATGGTATTGATTATTTTGGGTATTAATTTCGGTTTCTTGCTAGCATACCGATATCGATTATGTTTGCTCCCTGTGACTCAAAGTAGAGTGCCCTCTGAGATACTTCATCGAGACTAAGGGTTGGAGCGTTCACTATTTCGCCCATTACACGCATTGGGAGCCCTTGAGAAATTGGTAGATCACCGATTAGTAAGCCACCTTGTTTAGTTAGAACCTCTCTCCATTGTTTCTCTGCTTCTGCTATCGTTGCTAGTGCTTTTTCTTCTAACTTTGATTTGATTAGTTCGTTAGCTGGTTGGGTCTTGGATAACTGTATATTCTCAGATAATATGAGGGGAAGATCAGCAGCGTGAATTGGTCCCCTATAGACGGGTATCCCTATTGCATCTTCAATAAAAGATAGATCGCCGCTTATTGACCCGGGCATGATCAACATATCGTAACCTGATAAATCGTGCCTTGTAAGTTGATTAGCTGCATATTTTGCTGTGATAAATGAAGCAACAGTAACGGGTAAAGCCAAAACATCTACATCTTTTTCAAGTTCTGAGACCAGTCCTTTAATGGTTTTTTCTGCGAGTTTTCCAGTTACTATGAGTATACTCATATTTCTTCCTCTATTACTGCCCCAGTATTATCAGCGGAGGTAACAAAGACATAACCCTCTCCCCCTAGATTGATGAACCTGTTCATCTCTTCTTCAAGTTCCCGGGCATGTTTCGCTCCATCAGCTAACCCGTATAAAGCGGGACCCCATGAGCTTTGCCCAGCGCCATACGCACCAGAATTGAGCAAATGATTAACACATTCACCTATTCTTGGATGAGTGTATGTTCCGCCCTGTATTTTTTTCCAGTAATCTCCGAACATTGTATCAAGACTTGTCATTGATTCTCCGAAAACCTCTATGTCTTTCTCTATGATAG
>JAHLLU010000293.1 GCA_020444005.1 archaeon | reverse complement strand
ACATACATTTGTACCTCACCTGTCATTAGAAGTCCAAGCTGATCTTTAGTCACATTATGTGCATCAACGATTCCCGTTACAATACCATCGCATAATACCATAATACGGTCTGATATTGCCGTTAACATATCTAAGTCTTCTGCTATAAATAAAATTCCTACACCTTTTGTTTTTTGCTCATTAAGCATATCAAATATAGTTAATGAAGAACCAATATCAAGTCCTCTAACAGGATATGCTGTTATTAAAACATGTGGAGATATATCTAGTTCCCTTCCAAGAAGCACCTTTTGTATATTGCCTCCAGACATTTTCTTTACTGGCTGATACATTCCAGGTGTAGTAATATCCAATCTATTAATTATTTTAGTTGCTTTATCCCTTGCATATTTTCTGTTCAATATTAATCCTTCTTGGATATAATAGTCTTTAAGCATTAAATTATCAACCATGTCCATATCAGCTACAAGTCCCATACCCAGCCTATCTTCAGGTATAAAGCTCATACTAATACCCATTTTCATAATTTCTCTTGGGTTTTTACCAACTATATTGTTACCCTCATAGTTAATTTCACCTTTTGCTACATTTTGTAGGCCTGCAATTGCTTCACATAGTTCCTTTTGACCACTATTAGATACACCTGCTACTCCTAATATTTCACCTTCAAATAAATCAAAATCAACATTCTTTAGTTTTTTTACCTTATCATTATCAATAACAGTTAAGCCTTTACATTCTAATACTCTTTTACCAACTTTTTGTTCTATTCTTTTTATATTTAAATCTATAGTAGCTTCGTGCTTACCTTTTCTTAGTACTGCTACCCTATCACTTATCTCCATAACCTCATTTAGTTTATGAGTTATAATAATTATTGTCTGATTCTGTCTTTTCATGTTGTTTAAAATTTCAAATAACTTTTCAATTTCTTGAGGAGTCAACACAGCAGTTGGTTCATCAAGAATTAATATTTTAGCACCACTATATAAAACCTTAATAATCTCAAGTGTTTGTTTTTCACCTACTGTCATATCTTTTATACGCTTATCTAATTCAATAAAAAGACCGTATTTTTCCATGACATCATTTAATAGTTTATCAGTTTTTTTATCTGATAAAAGAAAACTACCTTTATGACCCATAACAATATTTTCTCTTGCAGTCAAAACATCCACAAGTTTAAAATGCTGATGTATCATTCCAATACCCAGCTTAATTGAGTCTTCAGGTGATTTAATATCAATCTTTTGTCCTTCAATAAAAATTGAACCGCTATCAGGGAGATATATCCCTGATAGCATGTTCATTAATGTACTTTTACCTGAGCCATTTTCACCTAATAAAGCTAATATTTCTCCTCTTTTTACATCAAGTGAAACGTTATCATTGGCAATTACATCTCCAAAAGATTTTGTAACATTTTCAAGTTTTATTACTAAATCATTCTTCAATCCACTACCCCTTATTCTTCATTATCTAAAGAACCGTTTACGCCTTCAACAAACCACATCATGGAAAGCATATCTCCATCAGTCATAGTTTCGCCTTCTGCAACTTTAACATTACCATTTCTATCCTTTATTTCACCAGAAAAAACATGGAAAGTTCCAGCTTCAATTTTACCTTGATAATCATCAACTAATGCTTGAGCATCCGCAGGTGCAACATCAGTTAATTCATCAAGTTTAACGATTTCATCTTTTAAGCCACCCCAGAAACTTCCAGGAACCCATGTTCCATCAATTATTTCTTGTAGTATGTCAACATAGTAAACACCCCAGTTAAATAAAGGAGCTGTCATATATGAATCAGGTGCAACATCCCTTAATGGATAATCATATCCTATACTGTAAGCACCTGCATCTTCAGCAGCTAGTAATGGACCTGGACTATCTTGATGCTGAGTTAATACATCACAGTCTTCTTCTAATAGTGCTTCTGCAGCTTCTTTTGCTTTAGAAGGATCTATCCATGTGTTAGTCCATCTAACAAATACTTCAGCGTCAGGATTAGCTGTTTTAACACCAAGAGTAAATGCATTAATTCCTCTTATAACTTCAGGAATCTGCATAGCTGCAACATAACCAATCTTATTAGTTTCTGTCTTAAGACCTGCTACAAGACCTGATAGAAATCTTGGTTCATATATTCTTCCAAAGTAATTACCCATGTTATCATTTGTTTTAAAACCTGAGCAGTGAAAGAATTTTACATCAGGATATTCTTTAGCAACATTTAATGTTGCATCCATGAATCCAAAACTAGTTGTGAATATAACATTAGCTCCCTGATCTATAAGATTTTTAATTTCCTGTTCAACTTGCGCGTCATCTTCAGGAACATTTTCCTTATAAATTGTTTCAAGTCCAAGTTCTTCTTCAATAGTCTTTCTTCCTTCATCATGAGCGCTTGTCCACCCATTGTCATCTATTGGTCCAATATAAATGAATCCGACCTTTAGATCCTTTTCTCCATCATCCTTCTTAGAACAACCTGTAGCCACAAAAGTTATGAGTAAAGTTGTTATCATAAGGATTATAAGTAATTTCTTCATTATAATTTCCCCCAAACCTAATTTTTTTTTATCATATAACGGAAACTCCGTAATGATCTACATAAATTCAATTTTCCCATTTTCCATGGATTTTATTGATGCCAGAGT
>JAHLLU010000319.1 GCA_020444005.1 archaeon | reverse complement strand
CCCATGGCTCCATTTGGGTGCTCATGAACTCATACATGGCTTTGCCGATCGGCGGCATGTGGCGATGAGAGTGCCACGCTTCCGGTACCATCATCATGACCGCCTCGGGAAGAGTCCGCCCGTTTTGGAGAAGTAATTCCAGGACATTGTCAAACGTACCGGAGTCGGAAAGATCTGGTTCAATGACGGGCATGATCTTGGCCAGGTCGGCACCAAATAGATCGCTTTTCATCACCCCTTCCCGGGCACGCATCTTATTTACATTACCTTGAAGGGTGTTGATCTCTCCGTTGTGACTCATAAAACGCAACGGCTGTGCCCGGTCCCAGCTCGGAAATGTGTTTGTGG
This sequence comes from archaeon, assembly GCA_020444005.1. The sequence continues at coordinate 2,328 of JAHLLU010000319.1, read as the reverse complement.
AAAACCGGCTATGAACCATCGCCAAGTGGGTATGATAATTCTCGTTTGATAGATCTAAGAAATACTCAAAGAGTTGTTCCGGCGTAAGCATTCCTTTATACACGATGTTACGCGTACTAAGGCTGCAAATGTAAAACGTATTGTCCCGATCTTTCTCGCTACCGCGGAGGGCATTGGTCAATTGTTTTCGAATGATGTAGAGCTTCCGCTCAAACTCTTGCGACGATACTTTGTCGTCGGCGGCAATAAAGACTTGGCGCATCACCGGTTCAGATCGTAATGCCGTGGGGCCTATCATGCTGTTATCCCGCGGTACATCCCGCCACCCTATAAAGCGTTGGCCCTCCACTTCCGTAATGCGTCGGAACTCATCTTCACACGCCTTGCGTTCCGTTTCGTCCCGTGACAGAAAAACCAAGCCGGCTGCATATTTACCTCGCTCCGGCAATTCTTGTCCTAATTCATCTTGAGCGATGCGCTCCAAAAAAGCGTGGGGTAACGCGGTAAGAATGCCGGAACCATCGCCGGTGTTTCGTTCCGCTCCTACCGCACCCCGATGAGCCATACTTTCAAGTATTTGACGGCCTCGCGGTAACAGCTCATAACCGGCCTTACCTTTCAGGTGCGCGACAAACCCAACCCCGCATGCGTCGTGTTCAAACGCGGGATCGTATAGTAGATGCTTTTGCGGCCTTGTAGAAAGTTGCATTAATGCTCCTTCAGTGAATACTAGTGGTATGAATATGCAATTATCGGGCCATATATTGTATATTTTTGTAAGTTATTTCCATAGGACGAGTTACATGAATCACAAAAAACTACAGCAGCGTATGATGTACAGGAATGTAGGATAACCCTCCAAATTGTCCTACGTTTACGTAGGACAACTGTTTACATCTGTTCCACAAAGGGAATATTTAAGACATGCAGTCCGTGACGCATCACATTCCCAATTGCCGCAGAAAGGGCCAGACGGTGGGATCGCACCTGCGGATCCTGTGCCACGGCGATAGGATGATCGTGGTAAAAACGAGAAAACGTTTTGGCAATTTCGTACAATGCGCCGGCGACGAGAGCTGGGTTGTAATTTCGTGCCGCTTCTTCGATGACTCTGGGATAGTCGGCAAGATAGTGAATTAACTGCCATTCATCATCCGTCTCCGGTGTCACGGCGTCTACAGATTCAGGAGCCGGTACTTTCCGTAACATACTGGTTATGCGTGCGCCTACGTACTGTAAATACGGGCCGGTATTTCCAGTAAAAGAAAGGGATTCCTCAGGATTGAAGACCATGTCCTTTATCGGATTAGTTTGCAGTAAATAGTAATGCAATGCCGCCAAGGCGATCTTTTCCGCCGTCTGGGACACGTCGTTGCCCGCGTCGACACGCCCCTTGGCATTGATTTCTTCTGTGGCCATAGCGGATAGACGGTCGATGAGATCGTCAGCGTCTACCACCGTGCCTTCCCGGGATTTCATCTTACCTTCCGGTAGATTCACCATCCCATAAGCCAGGTGGTAGAGATTTTTCGCCCACGGTTTTTCCAAGCGTCGTAAAACTTCAAAGAGCACCTGAAAATGGTACCGCTGTTCACTGGCAACGACGTAGATAAGCTTTTGAAACGGCCAATCCTGGTGGCGCTGAATCGCCGTCCCGATATCCTGAGTAAGGTACAACGAGGTGCCGTCCGCTCGTAAGAGTACTTTCTTATCCAATTCGATATCGGTTAAATCGACCCATACGGTGCCTTTTTCATCCCGAAAAAAGACCCCCTTTTCTATTCCCTTATGAATCTCATCCCGCCCTGATTTGTAGGTCTCACTCTCAAAATAGGTCTGATCAAATGAAATACCCGTTCGTCCATACGTTTCTTCAATTCCTTCAATGGCCCAACGGTTCATGAGCAGCCACAATCGATGGGTTTCCTCATCTCCGTTTTCCCATTTTTGCAACATTTCTTGCGCCTGATCTGCGGCACCGGAGTCTTCTTTTTCCCATTGGGCGTAACGGACGTAGTAATCACCTACAAAATGATCGGACTTTTGCGCCGTAGATTCCGGTGTTGCACCGTCCCCAAATGTGCGATAGGCAAGCATGGACTTACAAATGTGGATACCGCGATCATTGATCAGATTAACTTTGCGTACATCCGCGCCCGCTGCGGCGAGAATACGAGCCGTACTCTCTCCCAAAGCGTCGTTGCGCAAATGGCCCAAATGGAGGGGCTTATTGGTATTTGGGCAACTGAATTCGATCATCACCTTCGTATTTTTTAGTGCATCACTATCGCCATACCGGTGTTGATCCGAGAGGACTGTATTGACGAT
>JAHLLU010000318.1 GCA_020444005.1 archaeon | reverse complement strand
CAATCCCGAGGTCGACGTCCTCGAACATTACGGCCACTGGCCCTGGCGCTATCACTATGCCCTGCATCAATGGGGTCTCGACGGCGCCGCGAGCAAGCACGACGAGAAACGTTTCGCCGTCTTCGGGATGGAAGAGGATTTCCATACCTACGGCGCGCTAATCGACGAGCAGTTCATCGTCATTTACTTCGACGGCGTCGAGCTGCACCGCGCGAACCCACCCGACTGCGTTAAGGTGCCCCTGTTCCCATTGGTCAACCTCGCCCTCGGCCCCGGCTGGCCCACCGACCAGACACCCGACCCGTCCGTCATGTTCGTCGATTACGTCAAAATCTGGCAGAAGGACAGGGATTGAGCCAACTCGGGGGCTGCCGGCCTCGTACAGGAGAAGCTCGATATACGCAGGTGTCACGGGAGGAGATGTGGTATCATCGGTGCCGACGGTTTCCGGTACACGAACTGGATCGAGTAGGAAAGGACGACGGCATGAAACACGGGCGCGCCTTTACCCTCATCGAACTGCTGGTGGTCATCGCTATTCTGGCCTTGCTGATGTCCATTCTGCTGCCCACCCTGAACATGGCGCGCAAGCAGGCGCGGGGTACCGGCTGCAAGATCAACCTGCGCAGCTGGGGCCTGATCTGGAGCATGTACTGCGACGACAACGACGGCAAGTTCCCCGTGCCGACGAGTCTGGGCTGGCAGCGGGGGACCTGGATCATCGCGCTGCGCGACGGCTGGGACACCAAGTCCGACATTCTCCGCTGTCCCTCGGCCACGAAGCGCAACCCTGACGGCTCCGAGTGGGGCGGCTCGCAGTGGAGTTATGTGCAAGGGACCGGCGACAGCGTCAGCACGCGCGATGCGCGCGAGCGGGAGGAGGTGTGCAGCTACGGCGCGAACAACTGGCTGTACGATTTTGCGCCGGGCACCACGACGATTCAGGGCCGGCCCACCGAGTGGAACTGGCGCACGAAGAGCGTCAAGCAGGCCTACCGCGTTCCGGTGTTTGCCGACGCGATGTGGCGGGGCGGCGGGCCGTATGCCTATGGCACGCGAGGCGATCCCCCTCAATACGACAGTCAATGGTCGGGCTACGATCGCGAGATGATGCACTTCTGCATCGACCGGCATAACGGCTCGGTCAATCATCTGTTCCTGGATTTCTCCGTGCGGACCGTCGGCGTCAAAAAACTGTGGACGCTCAAGTGGCATAGGGATTTCGACACCAAGGGGCCCTGGACGCGCGCCGGCGGCGTCAACCCGAACGACTGGCCCAAATGGCTGCGCCGTTTCCGGGACTTCTGACAGGACGCTTCAACCCAAAGGAAAAGGGCCTGCGCCCACGCGGGCAGAAATGCCAAAAGATGCTCATCCTTGAGCACGCCGGTAAAGGCGGCACCGTCCGTGGTGACGAGTTCTTTACAATCCTGATTCAGCTTGGCTTGTCTCGAAAGAATGAGACCGCTCTTGTCACCACCCTCGCGTGTAAGTAAAACTTGGAACTACCTGCCGCACCTCTTGGAATGGTTCGCCTCCCTGCTGACCATGTATGTAAAGCATACGCGATGCTTCTCTATCGGTCAAGATTTCTGCGACGACATACGGACGCGTTCGTGACAATTTTTTATGTACGCGGACCCGTGCGGCGGTACAGTCCGCAAGGGCTGCCTATTTCTCGATATAGATGTAAAAATAGGCAAGAAGTCGTCCGTGGGAGGGCGGCCGGTGATACGAAAGGCGGCGCGGAGGCGATTGGTCCATTTCACCGCCGGCCGTTTGATTTTTTGCTCTTGGCAAGCACGGTATTACGAGTGTAAACTGATTGTTGGAATTTCTGGGGTTGCCCGGCTGCCGATGCGGAGCGGGCGCATCGATCTCCGCGTTCATCGGCGCGGGCGCCATTGCAAAGTGCGACAGGGAAGGATCCCGGCAATGGAGCGCAGAGATGACACCGCCATAGGGGGGACGGGGCAGGCTTTCCTGACCACACACTGGTCGCTCATCGAGGAGGTTCGCTCGGGGCCGGAGAGCGAGAGCAAGGCATTGATCGGCCTATTGTTGAATCGCTACTGGAAGCCGGTCTACTGTTATTTGCGGCAGCGGGGCTGCGACAACGAGCGCGCCAAAGATCTGACCCAGGGTTTCTTTCAGGAAGTGGTGCTGGCGCGACACCTGATCGAAAAAGCCGATGCCGCCAAAGGACGCTTTCGCACCTTCCTGCTGATGGCGCTGGACCGATACCTGCTGAACGTTCACGCCAAGGAGACCGCGCAGAAGCGGATGCCTCCCGGCGGCCTGGTCTCGCTGGATGTGGTCGATCTGCCGGAAGTGCCGGCTTCACTGGCCGGCGCGCCGCCGGAGAAGGTCTTCAACTATGCCTGGGTCTCGGCCCTGCTTGAACGGGTGTTGGACCAGGTCGAGGCCAAGTGCTATGAGGACGGCAAGACACTGTGCTGGCATGTCTTCAGGGACCGCGTGCTGAGGCCCATCACCGAGGACCTGACCGCGCCGCCGTTCAAAGAACTGTGTGCCCGGTATGGCATCGACGGCGAAGCGAAAGCTTCTAACATGGTCGTGACAGTCAAACGGCGATTCAAGGCTGTGCTGCGGCAACACCTGCGCGACTCAGTCATCTCCGACGATCATCTGGCCGGCGAAGTCGAGGAAATTCGCCGGTTCTT
>JAHLLU010000331.1 GCA_020444005.1 archaeon | reverse complement strand
ACCGTAACAATACCCCTACCCGAAAAAGGACCAGTAGACACCGCCATACGCACCATAAAGGAAAACTACGAACACGGACTCCACACACTAATACTGCTGGACCTCAACATGGCGGAGGAAAAATACCTAACCATACCCCACGCCATAAAACGCCTCATAGACACAGGAGAGTTCAACCCAGAAACACTACTAGTAGGAGCAGCCCGACTAGGAAGCAGATTCCCCGCCATCAAAGCAGACACAGCAAAAGAGCTACTACACCATGACTTCGGAGAACCACCCCACACAATAATCGCCCCAGGAAAACTCCACTTCATGGAAGAAGAAGCACTAGAAGCCCTAGCAGACTGCCCAAGAAAAGTGATCCAGAACCATAAACCAGTGGGCGAAACGGATAGATTGATCACCAAGTATTCTGTTGGCTGCAGAAAAGTACTGGACGAGCTTAAGGCACGACATCTACCAGTTGAGATCACATCTGATCAGCTAGAGGAGCTTCTGAAGCATACCGAGAACTATCTCTATGACTCCGAGTACTACAGAGTAGACAAGAAAGCCACAGCATTAACATGCGTAGCATACGCGGAGGGCATACTGGACGCATTAAAGCTGTTAGGCATCGTTGATTTTGAGTGGTAACACCTACAACTACCCAACGAATGAACCCACGACAACAAGCATATAATTCATCCACCAAACAACCAAGTCTGCTAAACCACGCGGTAAACCTTTTAGGGCATACTGGGCTTCGATGGGTAGATGACAACAGTACTCGCTGCAGGAGTCTTTGACCTACTCCACTATGGACACATACGGTATCTTGAGGAAGCAAAAAAAATTGGCGGAGAAAACGCCAAACTAGTAGTAATTGTAGCCCGAGACGAGACAGTACGCAGCCTCAAAGGCAGTGACCCCATCATCCCCGAGGACCAGCGACGAGCTGTAATCGAGGCCTTAAAGGTAGTTGATGAAGCCTTGCTGGGTTTCGAGAACATGGACCTAGCCCGTGTAATGTTACAGGTTAAACCGGACATCGTAGTGGTTGGCCACGACCAAGAAGCCATCAAGGCACAAGTAGAGAAGATAAACAAGGCACGCGAGATGAACATCAAGATAGTTCAGATAAAGCAGTTCGGTGAGGACGATCTCAACAGCACCAGCAAGATCAAGAGTCGGATCGTCGAAGGGGCAAGAAAGAAACTTTAACCTTATCCCCATCAGCCAGCTCCAGTTTTCGTCGCAGATAATAAGGCGAGATAATCTCCAACACCCCATAATCATGGATGCTACGTTCAGCTACTATTAATGCACCCTCAAGTTCATCGTTTACCATACATGGGAAACAGTGAGCAGCCCCAAAGCTTCTTTCACCATCCTTGAACCCCTCAAGCCTGATGTACTCGCCTCTTTCGAGTTTTCTACGTCGATCAAAGTCTTCCTCGTTGATCCTGACGTTTAGTGTCCCGGGGAACGGCTCAAAGCCAAGATGTTCAACGATCTGATTATGGTAGCCTTCCTTGCTGATGTAGTAGGCACCCTCGAACAAGCCACTTATCACCTCGCCCTCAAACTCGATGGTCTGGGCTTCCTTGCCCTCCAGATACCACTTCAGCTCATTTAAGACAAGATCTAACTCAGCTTGTCCATGCCCAGTAATCTTGATCTTACTTCCCTCTGGACTGATAGAACGCTCGATCATGTTCTCTGATTCAAGCAGCTGAAGGTGACGGCTGGCGCTCTGCTGACTTCCTCCCATTTCCTCGCTTAGCTGTGTTGTGCTGATCTTGATAGCTGTCTTTGTGGCTCCTAGACGCATCAGTGTGTATAGTGTGAACCATAGATGGGGCTTGATCTGGACTGTCAACTCGGTCAACCATCAAGCTAAAAACTGGTATATAATATTTTTTGGGTAAGGAAAGAAAATTAGCCCTTCGCAACCGCGATGGGAACACTCATCATAACCTTCTCAGCCAAACCAACATCATGGCTCACCTGAGCAACCCTGTGAACATCCTTGTAGCTATCAGGGCTCTCCTCCTCAACGATCCTGCCACTGGCTGCCTTTACGACAATTCCCTTGTTCTTCAGGTCGTTAATGATGTGACGTGCATTGAATCTTCTTCGTGCACCTGATCTGCTTAGCACTCTTCCTGCTCCGTGTGCTGTGCTCGCGAAGCTAAGTTCCTCGCCTTTCTCTGTTCCCTTCAAGAGATAGCTTGCTGTTCCCATGGTACCAACAAGGAGTACTGGTTGCCCAATGGCTTTGTAGTCAGGTGGAAGGTCTTTTCTTCCGGGCCCAAAGGCTCTTGCGGCTCCCTTGCGGTGAACCACTGCTTCAACCCGTTTACCGTCCACTGTGTGCTCCTCTTTCTTGGCGGTATTATGGGTCATGCCATAGACTAGATCCATTCCCATGTCCTCTGCGCTCTGATTGAAGATATGTTCGAAGGCTTTGCGTACTTGATGCATGATTATGTGGCGGTTGATGAACGCCCAGTTGATGGCACAGCTCATCGCCTCATAATAATCCTGAGCCTCACGGCTCTTCAGAGGCGCACAAGCTAGTTCTCGTGCAGGTAATCTGATCTTGTATTTGCGTGTGGCTTCTTCCATTACCCTGATATAGTCAGTGGCGATCTGGTGCCCAAAGCCCCTGCTTCCTGTGTGAACCCACACTATAACTTG
>JAHLLU010000277.1 GCA_020444005.1 archaeon | reverse complement strand
TTTTGAAAGTGGTCTCTTGATTCACGCATCATATCCAATACGTCTGGTTTCAGCCCAGAGGAGCCACCCCCACATAATACTGAGGCAAGATCGGTTATTCTGCGAGTAACAGCTAATACCACAAAGAATTTCAAAGAGTCTACGTTACCGCCTAGCTTATCGTATATTTCTATAAGGGGTGCCTTGAACATGGCTCCACCAAATGTGCTGTAGAGAAGCAGCGTCCAGCCTAGATCAAATCTTGAGTCAGATACCCGTGCTGCACCCCAGTCGATGACGTATGCGTTGTCTTTTTGATCTATCATCACGTTGAAGCCATGATAGTCATTGTGACATATTGCCTGATACTTGCCGGTCTCCTCTGGTTTATTCTCTATTAACCAGTCAATGACGGGAGCCATCCATGGCGCAAGTTTGTCCTTTGCCTCACTATACAACGCAATGTAATCATCATTAGACATTGTTTGGAGATGGGGTAATCCGGTGAAATCCTCGATGTCTAGTTTGTGAAGCGTAACAAATAGTTCAACTAGTCTGGATATGCCCTTCTTAAGTTCCTCGTCATCCTCGCTACGATATGTATCATCGAGGGTTTTCCCGATTATTCTCTGCATAACCAGAAACGGCTTACCAATAGCATCGCCCTCGGCATCAAGTTGGTAAACATGGGGCACAGGGAAGCCCACCTCATCAAGCCGCTTCATCAAAAAGTACTCTTTTGATGCCTTTGAACCCGCACTATCACCTGAGAAGACCCGTAGAACCAAGTCCTCTTCAACCCCGTCATGAGTCGCCTTGAATGTGAATAGCTCTGTCTCCCAACCCATGTTTATCTCATTGAGCTCAGAAACACTGGTCTCTGATTCATTCTGGGTGCTCAGATAGTTTTCCAAGTTTTGTTTGAGGCTTTTCTGGTTCATATATCAAGGGAAGGGAATATGGTAAATAAGGCAAACTCAACCCAGATAATCACAAGACGTGACTAGGATAAGAGACCTCTTGCCCACGTCTCAGCACGTTCAAGCTCACCCTCGTACAGGGGACCCTCACTCTCAACCACATCAAACCCAATGGGCTCACCCACGAGAACACCGCCTCTTTTTACGAGTTTATCGGCTATGGGTTTGGCTGCGTATCCGAAGATTTTGACCATGAATCCCAGTATGGGGTTTCCTACCTTCTCAGGGTTCATCCGGGTATCAAATGCAGCCACCTTTACGCCTTCTAATGCGTTTCTGTCTAGTTTTCCGAGAAACGCCTTGGTTGCTTCTGATGGTCTGAAGCCTCGTGTTGGTGATCCCAGTACAAAAAGGTCAAGGTCCTTGAGCAGATCCATTGAGACATCCTGTACACGGTGTATTGAGGTATCATTTCCGAGGGTCTCGGCTATCTTGTATGCTACCTTTTCTGTGTTCCCAAAATACGAGTCATAGGCTACTAGAATATTCATATCAGTTATCTGAATTGCTCAAGGTTTATTCTTTTCGCAAACTTCGATTCCTGTATTCCTCTAACCCAAGTTTTAGGACAATTGCTAGGGTCATCAACCCTATTACACCGAGATATGTGTCAAAAAAATACGCTCTTAGCAGCTCGATGATGCTCATGGAGGATGATTTGGTTAAGAGAATATAAGATAAACTAATTATCAGATAGGAGTTCACAACATCAATCATTGAAAGAGTTCGATCAGGAACCTACCGATATCAGTGTTGTCGGTAAAAGCCATCGCTTCCTCGGCGCGAGGACCATATGCATAAACTGGAACCATGCTGCCTGTATGGTCGTCGGATATCCACTTGTAGCTCAACCCAGTATAATCATATCCACCAACAATCATCAAGCCACCGGTCTCGTGATCAGCGGTCACCAAGACAAGAGTATCGTTTCTCGAGGAAGCATACTCTAAAGCCACCAAGACCGCCTCATCAAAGGCAAACACCTCACTCATAGTCGCATCAAAATCATTATCATGGGATGCATGATCGATACGTCCGCCTTCTACCATGAGGAAGAAGCCATCTGGGTCATGGGAGAGTAACTCGATTGACTTGTATGTCATCTCAGCCAAACTGGGCTCCACATCTGGGTCACGGTAATCATCATAGCTCATATAACCGGGTGCAAAGAGTCCGAGAACCTTACCTGAATCAAAATCATGTAACTCGTCTGTGCTCGTCACCACGGTATATCCTGCTCCAGATGTGTCTAGTGAGTCAAAATATGTGCTACCACCACCTAGTACCACATCAACACCGCTATCAAGAACCTGTGAGGCTATAGCCGACTCCATTCCTCGGCTGCTAACATGCGCCATGAAGCATGCAGGTGTCGCGTGGGTAACCCGGGTATTGGATACTATGCCAGTTGATACACCATTTTCCTCGGCAACCTCAACCACGGTTGTGAGGGTCTCGCCGCTTGTGCTCATGGATATGCGTCCATTGTTGGTCTTGTATCCTGTAGCCAAGGCGGTCCCAGAAGCGGCAGAGTCTGTTACAAACGCGCTCTCGCTGTATGTGGTTACCAGCGCCTTGTAGGGCATGCTTGAGATGCTTAGGGATTCTTGACCATTCTCGTATTCGGCGGCGGATAACTGACCTATCCCCATGCCGTCACCGATCAAAAAGATGACGTTTCGTACGGTTCCGCTTCCGCTGATATTCAGTGTTACCTCGTTCCGTTCCAC
>JAHLLU010000300.1 GCA_020444005.1 archaeon | reverse complement strand
GATGCTGCCTACGAGTTTTCCGTCTACTACGGGGAGTGTCGATTGTTTGAGTTCGGTCATTATTGTGAGGCAGTCTTCTAGGCTTGTGTTTGGTCGGGCTAGTATGATGTCGCAGTTTGTGATCTCGCCAATGGGTGTTTGGTGTGGTCTGAATCCTTGTGTGTAGGTGTAGCGTACTAGGTTTTTCAGGTCTACTGTGCCTCTGATGGTGTCTCCGTCTACTACTATGACTGTGTCTTGTCCTGCTTGTATCATTCTGCAGGCTGCTTCTGTGACGGTGGTCTCGCTGTCCACTACTTGTGGGTCTGGTTTCATGGCATGTCTTACTTTTAGTATCATAGGCATACCTCAAAGTCTAGTTTTTTGAGCAGCTCCTTGTACCGGTTTCTGATGGTGACTTCTGTTATTTGGGCTGCTTTTGCTATCTCGCCTTGTGTTCTGTCTTCTAGGTTGAGTTTGCAGGCAATGTATAATGATGCGGCTGTGATGCCTTCAGGTGCTCTTCCGATGGTGAGTTTTTCCTCGGCTGCTTGGTCCATTACTTTTCTGCAGAGTTGTTCAGTGGTGCCGCTGATTCGTAGCTGGTTTACGTATTTTGTGATGAGGTTATCTTTGTCCACTTGGGGTACATCGGGTTGTAGTTGTTTGTAGAGGTGGCGGTAGTTGCGTGCGGCTTCTTTTCTTGTTATTGTTGCGGCTTTTGCTACGTCTTCGAGGCTTCTGATGACTTGGCATTGTCTGCATGCCATGTAGACGGCTGATGCGACTACTGATTGGATTGTGCGTCCCCGTATGAGTCCTTGTGTGACGGCTCTACGGTATATCATGGCGGCTGTTTCCCGTGTGTTTTGGGGGAGTTTGAGTTCGTCGGCTATTCTTGTGAGTTCGCTGAGGGCTTGGGTTAGGTTTCTCTGGGTGCTGTCGCTTGCGGCTGTGCGGCGTTGCCATTTTCTGAGTCTGTATTGGCGTTCTTTTTCTTCCCGTGTGAGGTTTCGGCCTGTGGCGTCTTGGCTTCTCCAGCTGATGGTGGTGCTCAAGCCATTATCATGAATAAGTGGTGTGAGGGGTGCTCCGACTCGTGTGAGGTTTTCTGTTTGTTCAGGGTTGAAGGCTCTCCATTCTGGTCCTGTGTCGATCATTGAGTCGTTGAGAACTGTTCCGCATTGTGTGCAGATTTGTTCTCCTGTGCTGGTGTCGGTTACGATGTCTGTGCTGCCGCATTCGCAGACTAGTTGTTGAGCCATATTTATGCACCTATGATATGGTTTCTTGTTCCATTGGCTATTATCTCGTTGTATGTAGTGGGTATCTACATAATGTGGGAGGGTTTGGTTACTGGGTTTTGGTTGTTTTTGTTTGTTTTTTTGGTTTTAGGTATTTTTTATTAAATACGGGTCTGTATTATTGTATGAAATTGATTGATTCAGGTGATATAAGTGATTTATCAGAGAATCTTGGTATAGATGACTCTGATCTACGCCGTGAGGCGCGTTGGGAACTAGTGGAAATGGGTGAGGAAGCCGTAAAACCCCTGATTTCTAAGCTGGGTTCCGGTGACTCGGCGGTTGTTAAGGATGCTGCTTGGGTGCTTGGAAGGGTGGAGGACCCACGGGCGGTGATGCCTCTTGTAGAGCTTCTCGGTGATGAGTCCAGTAGTGTGGCTAAGCGTGCTGCGAGGGCTTTGGTGCGGATCGGTGAGGAGGCTTTGCCGGCGATGCTGGAGCAGCTTGGGTCTGATTGTGTGGAGAGGCGGCGGATTGCGGCTTGGTTTTTACCTGATTTTGGGGACTCTGGGATCGGTGAGGATTTGTTTGAGGCGCTGGGTGATGATGATGTTTTGGTGAGGCGGAACGCGGCTCGGGCGGTTGGTTTGCTTGATGTGCCTGATGCGGTGGAGGCATTGGGCGTGGCGCTTAAGGATGAAGATTGGCGTGTACGGCAGTGGGCGGCTTATAGTCTTGGTTTGATTAGTCGTCGGAGTGGCGCGACTAGGGGTTTGATCAGGGCCCTTGGTGATGAGTCTCGGCATGTGGAGTTTGCGGCCATGGTGGCGCTTGGGGATAATGGGTCTCGGAGTGCTGTTCATCGTTTGTTGACTCGTTTGGGGTCTGATGATAAACTGATTGTGTGTGGCGCTGTTAAGGCGTTGGGAAATATTGGGGCTCGGAAGGCTGTTGAGCCGTTGCTTGAGCTGTATCATGGGGGTGATAAGTTTGTTCGTGGTGAGGTCTTGTTGGCGCTTGCTCGTATCGGTGGGTCTTCTATGGTTTACTCTGTGTTGGAGGAGGCTTTGGGTGGGGAGCTTGCTGAGACTGCGGAGGTTGCTTTGGGGTTGCTGGGGACTGGTAGGGCGTTGGGGGTCTTGGAGAGGCATGGTTTGGGGTAGTTTTTCGGTGTAATTTGGCTGTTTTTTGGTAACTGTTTTTAGCAGGTTTGGGTATAGTATTGGTGGGTCTGTCTTGTCTTCATTTGAGGTTGAGCAGAGTTTCCGTAATATTGTACGGTTTTACAGTAGGGAGCTCTATATGATTAATAGTGGGCATAAGGCTAGTCGTTTTTTTGGTGAGCCTCAGAGGCGTAAGTTGACGAAGATTGGTGTATTTGAGCGGATTTATGTGCATCAGGGGTGTCGTTTGCGGCTTAGTGATGAGGCTTTGAGTGTTTTGAATGCTGTTGGGTCTTTGTCTGATGT
>JAHLLU010000276.1 GCA_020444005.1 archaeon | reverse complement strand
GCAACCAGCTTATCCCTTGTCATGGATGAGAACCTTGAGTCAAGGAAAACGGTGCCTGTCTCCCGTGTTACCCTCGGTGCATCAACGGCGTCTTGGATGCCCATACCATAATCGATGACATGGTGTATGGCTTGTGCTACCGAGACCTGTATGTTTCTGCCACCGGGAGCCCCCATGGCGATAAAACCTTCACCATCCTTTAGCACGACTACTGGGCAGACGTTCTGTATCCTGCGTTTTCGTCCATCGATACTGTTAGCGGTACCCGGAGAGGGGTCGAGTCCATACATAGCGTTGTTCATGACGATGCCTGTGCCGGGGATCACTATGCCTGATCCGAAGCTGTTCACCAGTGTCTGGTTCACCGCCACCATGTTACCATCCTTGTCCGCGACGGTCAACGCTGTAGTATATTTTGATTCATATTCCCATGGGTCACCGGGCTCAATCTTGACTGCCTTCTTGGAGTCAATTCTCTCTCGGAGCTTCTCAGCGTATTCCTTTGAGACCATGGCGCGTTGAGGTACATCAACATAGCCGGGATCACCCATATACTTGAGGCGATCAGCGAAAGCCAACCCAATAGCCTCTGATACGAGATGCAATGCCTCAGCGCTGCCATACTCGGGTAAATCATAGCCCTCTAGGATGTTCAGTATCTGCATCATCGTGGTGCCGCTATGCGTGGGATCATAGACCACATCATAGCCTCGATATGATCCGGGTTCAGGGTTCAAATGAATAGGCTCATACTGGGCAAAGTCCTCCAAGGTGAGCAAACCATCGTTCTTTGCCATATCCGCCGCAATGGTCTCGGCTATCCAGCCCTTGTAGAATACATCTTTTCCCTTGTCTCCGATGTCTATGAGGCATTTCGCTAGCTCAGGGTTACGCAACACATGGGGCTCAGCTAGCGCATATGTATAAGGCAAGTAGGGAAACCTGCTTTCTCTGAGGTAGATTTTTCTCCATTCCTCGTATTTCCAGAAGGCTTCCATGCGTCTGAATATATGGTCAGCGGTCCACCAACCCACAACGAAACCCTCCTTGGCTACTCGTGCGGCTGGTGCTATTACGTCTCGTAGCTTCATGGTGCCGTAGCGTTCCAGCGCCATTGTGAGCCCGGCTACTGTACCCGGGGTTACGCTTGCCTTGTAGCCGTGAATATTGGCGTCTTCCTTGACTTTTTTCCAGCCCATCCACCCTGCCTCGGTGGTCTCTTCTAGTTCATACATGTCTGGTGTGCAGTTCATGGAAGGGCGGCCTACATAGTCGATTACGATGTTTTCACCTGATTCAAGGTGTATCGTCATGACGCCCTCACCGCCGATACCATTCATACCGGGCTCAACTACACAATCCATGAAGGCAGCGGCAACGGCAGCATCAACTGCGTTTCCACCTTTTTTCATCATCTTGACACCTGTCTCACTGATGAGTCGATGTTTTGAGGCGACTACTCCATTATGTGCGATGCAGTCATGTCTTGTGGCTCCGTTCCATCTGCGTGATTGATATAGAAACTCAGAATCCATACTAAATCATTGGTTTCAGGTATAATAAACCACAGGGGACAACCCTTGAATAGGACAAAGTCCATGAACATTGTATGTCAGAAGAAAAACTAGAGGAATTCCTAGAAACAGGCAAGGACTGGGCTAAGGTAAAGACAAGCGTACCCGGTGTATTCGTAATGAAGATGCCCGGAAGCAAGAACAGGGAGCCAAGTCTAAGTGTTGAGATTAACCCGGTAGACGCTAGCGGTAGCCCTACAAAGCGCAGGGGATTGATCATTAGGTCTGTTGATGAGTTACTTGAGTTCAAGGATATTTTAGGTAACGATAAGGTCGAGACTCTTCTTGAGATGCTTGAAGATGTGAACCCGGGTTCACCTGAGAGTAAGCAGAGTAAAGAAGTCATCGAGATTTAACCAAAAACCCTTTTCACTATCACGGCATCTTTTCCACTATGAACAAAGTAGAGGAGATCAAGTCTCTTTTTTTCAAACTATTACAGGTTAATGGTATCAGCGGCTTCGAGGAGCCCATGATCAAGACTCTCATGGAGGAACTGGAGCCCCTTTGTGACGAGGTATATCAGACCCCAAGGGGAAACGTGATAGGTGTCCAACACGGCATCGACCCGGATGCCCCAAAAGTAGCCCTAGCAGCACACACAGACCAAGTAGGATTCATAGTCTTCAGCATTGATGAACGTGGCTTCCTAAGATTCAGAAAGATCGGCGGATCAGTCACTGGTAGCATACAGGGACACCAGATGAAGGTACATGGCAAGAAGGGCCCAGTTATGGGAGTAGCTGGCATAAAACCCGGTCACATGACCAAACCCAGTGAGGCGAACACCATCCCACCCATCGAACAACTTTACATTGATGTAGGCGCTTTGAGCCGTGAAGAGGTCTATGAGATGGGTATTGAGGTCGGTACACCCATCACTTGGAACACTGGGCCAGCGGAGCTGGCTAACAACTTTGTGGCGACAGCGGCAGCGGATGACAGGGCTGGATTAACCGCCATCATCACGGTGGCGAAGAACCTGAAGGATAAACCGATTCCAGCGACTGTCTATTATATTGGTACTGTTGAGGAGGAGATTGGTCTTAGAGGAGCAGAGGTAGCCTTGTTTGATCTTGATGTGGATATGGCTGTTGCTATTGATACTTGTCCTTCTGGGT
>JAHLLU010000330.1 GCA_020444005.1 archaeon | reverse complement strand
CAAGAAAAACGTTGAAGACCTGGCGGACCGACTTATCGCATTGTACAGCCGGCGCCAACGTGTCAAAGGGTACGCCTTCCCCAGTGATACGGAGTGGCAGTTGGAGTTTGAATCCGCCTTTCCTTATGAGGAAACGGAGGATCAATTACGTTGTATTGCAGAAATCAAACAGGACATGGAGCGGCCCCAGCCAATGGACCGTCTCGTGTGCGGCGATGTGGGATATGGTAAGACGGAGCTTGCTCTCCGTGCGGCATTTAAGGCGGTAATTAGCGGAAAACAGGTCGCCTTTCTCGCACCTACAACAATTCTCGCGGAACAACACTACGAAAACATGGTGGATCGTTTTGAGCGCTTTCCCGTGCGTCTTGAGATGCTGTCCCGATTCGTTGATAAGAAACGACAGCGGACCGTCGTAAATGAAGTTGCTGCCGGCGACGTGGATATCATCATCGGGACGCATCGTATTCTCCAAAAAGACATACACTTTCGCGATTTGGGGCTTCTGATAATCGACGAGGAACAGCGCTTTGGTGTGAAGGCCAAAGAACGTCTCAAGGAGCTTAAAACAAGTGTGGATAGTCTTACGTTAACGGCCACACCGATCCCGAGAACGCTACATATGTCGCTGCTCAAGATCAGGGATATGTCCCTCCTCACGACGCCCCCGCACAACCGCCACCCCATTGAAACGACGATCGCCGAGTTTAACGAGGAACACGTTGCCGGTGCCATCAGAAAAGAAGTGGAGCGTGGCGGACAGGTGTTCTTTCTCCATAATCGGGTGCAAACACTGGAAAATGTAGCGGAGTTTATTCGCAAACTTGTGCCCGAGGTGATGGTTGAATCTGCTCATGGACAGATGAACGCCCACGAGCTGGAAGACATTATGCACCGTTTTATTCACGGGTCCTTTCAAGTACTTGTGGCAACAACCATCATAGAAAACGGTATCGATATTCCAAATGTAAATACCATTATTATTGATCGCGCCGATATGTACGGCATATCCCAGCTGTATCAACTCCGCGGGCGGGTTGGGCGGAGCGACAAGGTGGCTCACGCCTATTTACTCTATCCCGAGCAACGGGCACTCTCTGAGCTTGCCATGAAGCGGCTACAGATCATCGGTGACTTTACTGAGTTAGGGAGCGGATTCAAGATAGCGCTCAAGGACTTGGAAGTACGTGGTGCCGGTAATCTTTTAGGGAGCCAGCAGAGCGGCGATATCCTTTCCGTTGGTTTTGACTTGTACCTTAAGCTCTTAGAAGAGGCTATTGAACGTCGAGGCGAGGAAGAGGGCGCCGAGGCGGTAGATGAAGTCTACTTAGAATTGGAATATAGTGGGTTTATTCCCTCATCGTATATCGAAGAGCCGATGGAAAAAATGGAGGTATATAAAAAAATCGCCTCCGTAGGGTCTGAGTCCCAGTTAGAAGCGCTCATCGGTGAAATTGAGGACCGTTTTGGGCCAATGCCGGAAGAAGTACACAGTCTGTTGGCCTTATCGGAAATTCGCATCCTTGCGTCGCGCCTGAAAATAAATTCCATAAAAGAGCGGAAAGGAGAGCTCCATGTGGAATTTGGAAAAGTTGCGGCGATTTCCGTAGATCGCGTATTGGCGCTCATAAAAAATTCCGGTGGTTCTGTCCGCCTTGACCCGCATAAAGCTAACGTGTTGATCATGGACACCGGACAAATTGGACTTAAGGAAAAATCGGAGTTTATCCGAGGACGCCTTGCACAGTTATTGTAAACTCTATCGTGTGCGCCTAAAGGATAATTAACACCATGAACGATGAACAAAACGTTGACTCCACGTTAGGGCATATAAAGAGTTTTGTCATACGAACAACACGTATGAGTCCCGCCCAAAAACGTGGATGGGATCAATTTGCCGGGAAGTTCATAATTCCCTTTCACCAAGGTTCCTACATGGATTTGGAGGCCGCGTTTCCTGGGCGCGGTGCCAATCCCCTTATCTTGGATATTGGATTTGGTATGGGCCGGGAATTGGCCGAATTGGCCGAACTAAATCGAGATGTGAACTATATCGGGGTAGAAGTTCATAAGCCTGGAATTGGACGATTGTTGCTTGATCTGGGAGAGCGTGAGATTGATAACGTTCGCGTGGTAGCTCATGACGCGGTAGAGGTGTGCCGGCATATGATCGCCCCCGGGCACTAGCATGGGATTCATCTTTTTTTTCACGAACCTTGGCCCAAAGCGCGGCACCACAAAAGACGACTCGTGCGTCCCGGTTTTCCTCAACTCATCGCGCCCCTGGTAAAAATGGACGGCTATTTGTACATCGTGACCGACTGGGAGGATTACGCCCGTCAAATTCTAGAAGTGATGGATCGATCGCCCGCTTTTGCCAATGACAACGACGGATTCGCTCCGCCGCAACCATGGCGTCCTGAAACGGCGTTTGAGCGAAAAGGTCGGGCAAAAGGGCACGAAATTTATGAGTTTGTATACCGCCGCTTCTCACAGGAGTCACACTCCTGATATGCTGATGCCAATATGAACACTCGTGATTATTTTGCAGAGAAAGCGGTACTGGCCGACCGGAAAAATGTAATTCCACCGGAATTACACAAGCGTTTTAACACAAAGCGGGGTTTACGGAACGAGGACGGCACGGGTGTCCTCGTTGGTTTGACCGAGATAGGGGAGGTGCACGGTTATATTATTGATGACCAGG
>JAHLLU010000304.1 GCA_020444005.1 archaeon | reverse complement strand
TGAATTTGCTGGCCCGCGGAAAACGTTTCATCGGTTTCGATGAATGCACCGGTCCGGCTGATATCCAATATGAATCCTTCAAAGCTGCGCCCCCCTACCATGTAATCCGTTGTGATCATGCAGGATCTGCGGTAGTGGCGCCGTAGGGCTATTTCGGTTTCTTCCGGGTTGCTTGAGAGGTCAGGTGTCTCCTGCAATTGCTGCAAAAGTAACTGCTGTTCTTCTCCGGACATTTTACGAATCAGCTCGAACAGAGCTGCGGTCATGTCGCCCACAAGCAGTTTGAGCAGATTCAGTTGCCGTTCCTCAGGCAAGCTTTTTATCGTTTCGGCCAACTCCGGATCGATCATCCGGTCGGCCGGGGGGTCATGGTCAATCATCGCTGAAAAGCTCCTCGATTTACTGTCCCACTCGGGGAATGGGAGAAAACTCTCGCCTTCAGGCCCAGACTTTAGGTCGACGTTTGGTGAATGGGCAAGGGCAAGAGGGTTCAAGGGTTCAAGGAAAGGCTTTATCGGTCTTTTCACTTGACCCCTGGACCCCTTGACTCCAAGCCTTCGGCTTTAGCCGAAGGTAGTTGACTCTCTACCTGCGGAACCTGTCCCGGGCTCGATGCGGGAGCGGTGACAAAGGTGGGCATGTTTGAGCGAAGGTGTCCGCGAGATCTTGCCCGCAGCCCGATTGCGATTACTTTATAAGTGATTATGATCACTCTGATGAAAGGCTAACAGACTTTCGGGCCCAATGTCAATATTCGCCCATAATTTTTGCAACGACGGTATCGCATGAAAGATTCAACTGTGATCAAGTTGGAGAATGTTACTCTGCGGGTCAGAGACAGGCTCCTGTTGCCCAACACTGACTGGCAAATCGATAGAGGTCAGCAATGGGCAGTTTTGGGGCCCAATGGTTCCGGCAAGACCTCCCTGGTCAAGGCTTTGACCGGTGAGGTGCCGATTGTGCGCGGAAAGCTTTCTTTTTTCCCTTCATCAAACGGGACCAGCCGCACAGGCTATGTATCATTCGAACAGCATCAACGTCTGATTGCACGCGAGGAAAAGCGTGATGAATCCCGCTATTTCAGCGGAAAGTTAGACCAAATTACCACCGTGTACGAAACGCTGCTCGAAAGTTGTCCGGAACCCGGCAACAGCGCCATTATTGTCGAGCAAACGGCTGCCGATTTGAAGATACTGGATCTGCTCGAGAGAAATATCCGGGCTTTGTCGACCGGAGAAGTCAGAAAAGTCCAGATTGCCCGGGTACTGATCAATACCCCGGAAATTTTAATCCTGGATGAACCTTTCGACGGACTCGACCAGTCCTTCCGCAAAGGCCTGACGCAAATTATCAATAACCTGATGGATGACAGCCGAACCGTCATACTCGTAACCCACCGCCAACGGGAGATTTTACCGAATATTTCCCATGTGCTTGTTTTGAGAGATGGCGGGGTGATTTTTAAGGGCAAACGGGAGGAGGTATTGATTCCCGGCCGGCTGAAACGCCTGTATCCTGCTTCGTTCGCCACGCCCTTCAGCATTCCGGCCCGCACGGATGATTTCCGGCAGACCACCGCCGGAGCGCCGTCCGAAGTTCTTATTTCCATGAAGGAGGTATTCGTAAAATATGAAAATACAACGGTGCTGAAAAATGTCCATTGGACGGTCAAAACCGGTGAAAACTGGGTTATCCTGGGACCCAACGGCTGCGGCAAAACCACATTGCTGAATCTGATAACCGGGGACAACCTCCAGGCGTACGCCAACGAAATCTACCTGTTCGGCAAACGGCGTGGTACCGGCGAGAGCATCTGGGATATCAAAAGCCGTATCGGCATGATTTCTTCGGAATTGCAGATACGCTATCGTAAACCGTTGACAGCGTTTGAAGTAGTGCTTTCCGGTTTTTTTGACAGCGTGGGTCTTTACCGGCACTCGACCCAGCAGCAGCAGGAAAGCGCCGAACAGTGGATGGAGGTCCTGGGCATCGCCGCTAAATCGAATCGAATTTTCAACCAACTTTCCTACGGCGAACAGCGCATGCTGTTGCTGGCGCGCTCCATGGTAAAATTTCCGCGGATTCTGATTCTGGATGAACCCTGTCAGGGGCTCGATCGCCCAAATCGACGCCGGATTCTGGACGCAATCGATGTCATCGGCCGTCGCGGCCAGACGAACATCCTCTATGTGACCCATTACCCCGATGAGATGCCGGCCTGCATGACCCACATGCTGCAGTTCGAAAAAGGGTCCAGCGGGAAATATCGTACTGAATCCCGGCGGTTGCAGCCGATCGCTACCGTCGATCCGGCTCTGGATCATGGAGAGATTTGATATAAGCATTGGCCGAGCACGCGAAGAAAAAAAACTTAAAAAAATCTCTGCGAGCTTCGCGTCCTTGTATGATTAATATAAAATTAGACTCGAATCATTTGAAGTGTCACACGAGTTTAACGTCAGGGCAACAGCGAAGGGCTATCGAACCGCCAAGCACGCCAACAGCAAGAAAAATTTTAATATTTCGTGTATTTTGTGGTTATGCCTGCCCTCTTCTCAAATATCAGTCCAGCCCATGCGCTTCAACCTCTTTGTCGGCGATTTCCAACTCGGTTGTCACGCGATTTTTCCCGGTCTCTTTTGCAAAATAAAGTGCCTGATCGGAACGATTGATAAATTGCTCCAAGGTTTCGCCCGGACGGTAGCTGGCCGCACCGAT
>JAHLLU010000329.1 GCA_020444005.1 archaeon | reverse complement strand
CAGGGCCAGACCTGTCAGCGGCTCGTGGCCCAAATATTGTCGGAAGAGCTGGGGATCGGTATGGCCGAAATCGAGCCGACTACCGCCCGCGGTCCGGTGCGGCCTCTCAGTCTCGAGGTGTTTTCGAACAGCTAGTTTTTAATTATTTTTGGAACTTATACAAACTTTTTAAACAAATAAATTAAATAAATACAAAGCACGAAATCCGAAATTTCTAAGCAGAAAAAGTTTTATCTGAAATTCTGAAGATATTGCCATCCGGAGCGAATATGTCTGAAAAAGCTGATGTGGTGATAATCGGCGGAGGCGTCATGGGATGCGCCATCGCCTACAATTTGGCAAAAGAAGGATTGAAACCGGTTGTCATCGAGAAGTCCGATATCGGCGGCGAGGCCTCCGGCAGCAACGGCGGCGGCGTGCGGCAGTCCGCCAGAAATCTAAAAGAAATGCCGCTGGCGATGGAAAGCATTCAGATGTACGGCCGGCTTCACGAAGAACTGGACATGGATGTCGAATATGTCCGCGAGGGCAATCTCAGGCTCTGCACCAGCGAAGAAGACGTCGAAGCGATGCGGCAGTCCGTCGAAAATCAAAAAAAGGCGGGCCTCGATTTAGAAATGCTGGATCGCCGACAGGTGCTGGACATCAACCCCTACGTGGGTGAAAAAGTTGTCGGCGCCAGTTATAGTCCGACCGATGGGCATGTCAACCCGCTTCGGGTGACCTATGCTTTTTTCAAAAAGGCCAAAAACCTGGGGGCCCGATTCTATACCCGGGAGGCCGCTACCCGGATCAGGCTGCAAAAGGGTCGGGTCTGCGGGGTGGCCACCGCAAAAAATGCATTTGAGACCGATGTCGTGGTCAACGCCGCCGGAATTGCCGGGCGCAAGGTGGCCAACCTGGTCGGGTTGGACCTGCCCATGCGGCCGATTTTCTCCGACGCTTTGATCACCGAAGCCTACCCGCCCCTCTTCAAACAGATGATTGGGCATGCCAAAGGCCTGTTTTACGGGCGGCAGACGGTCCACGGCTCTTTTTTCTGGGGGGGGTTCGTGGGAACCGAACAGTTCATCCACCGCGAGGGAAAACCGCTTTTTCATTATATCGGTCCGGCGATATCCAGGATGGTCATCGATTTTTTCCCGGTCCTCAAAGACCTCAAGGTGATTCGGACCTGGTCAGGTCTGATTGCCCAGATGTCGGATGCCATTCCGGTGCTGGGTTTTAGCCAGGAAGTTCCCGGCTTTGTTTTTGCCACCGGGTTCAGCGGACATGGTTTCGGGCTTGCACCGGTGATCGGCCGCTTGATTTCGGAATTGATCCTGGACTGTCGGACCTCCCTTCCGATCAATGACTTCTGTTATGGACGATTTGACCAGGGTTCCGGTAATGAGTGTGCCTGCAAGGGGAATGCAGCCTGCACCACCGTAACCGCGGTTTGCCCCAATAAACGGGAATGGCTTAAAAGCATTTGAAGGACAAATATGACGGATTTAAGAGCGTTTGCATTCATTGACCAGCTTCAGAAACAGATGGTGGCCTATATCGGTTCGGCCTCCAGGGGCTATTATCCGGTTTCGGGTCAGGCCGCCCTGTTTGTCGAAATTGCACCGGGCATGGAGATCAACATGATTACCGATGCGGTCTTGAAAAAATCCAACGTGCGCCCCGGCGCACTGGTTGTGGAACGTACCTACGGTATGCTCGAGGTGCACGCCGACGATCCGGCCGATGTCCAAATCGCCGGGCAGGTGGTATTGGATTACCTGGGCTGCAAGGAGACCGATCGCCTCAAACCCAGAATTTTATCGACTGAAACCGTCGAGCGGCTGAACCCCTATATGAGTCAAATTGTGAATCGCTTTCGGGCTGCCAGCATGTCCCTGAGCGATGACAGCCTTTACATCCTCGAAGTCGTGCCGGCCGGCTACGCCGGCTATGCGGCCAATGAAGCTGAAAAAGCGGCCGACATCACGATCAATCATGTCAGCGTCTATGGTGCCAGCGGCAGGGTTTACCTGGCAGGCGGCACATCCGACATCCAGGCGGCCAAACAGGCGGCCGAAACAGCCCTGGCAGCGCTGGATGGGCGGGAACACCCATAATGCCATCGAATGCGAGGCGACACCCGCTTGGAGGCACTCATAAGAAACTTATGCATGAAACCGCCAAAAAAGAGCTTTTCGAGCGCATCATCCGCATCAAACCGTCCTTGTCGCCCAAAAAAAGGCGGGTGGCGGATTTCATGATGGGGGACTACAAGCGGCTGTTCCTGATGAGCGCCAAGGAAATCGCCCGGGAGTGCCGGGTAAGCGAGCCGACCATCACCCGTCTGGTCATGGACCTTGGTTTCAGCGGCTACGGCGAGTTCGAGCACTATCTCAAGGGACTCCTGCGAATCGAGCTGACCAGCGTGGAACGACTGATCAAGGCCGCTAAGCAATCGGACAGCGCGTCCACCCTGGAAGCCTACCGCCAGAACACCATCGTGAATTTGGAACATATGATGCAAGCGGTTTCCGAGTGGGAATTCCGAAACCTGGCCCGCATGCTTCATTCAGCCGATTCGGTGCTGATTGCCGGATACAAGGCTTCGGCCACGCTGGCCTACTACTTCGGCTATCTTCTGAAAAAAATCAAAGAGGGCGTCATTGTCGACACGACATACGCCTCCGATATTCTGGACACCATTTCCCTGCAGGGTGAATCCCTGCTGGTATTTGTTATCGCATT